>NZ_DJGY01000052.1:0-28367 GCF_002435675.1 Acetobacterium sp. UBA5834
TTAAATTATACAGGAAGCTTTCGCTTATTTACCCATTCCATTGTCACGTGGCAAATTTCTCTTTGTAACCAGAATTATCTATCAGCTCTCTGTTTTAATGCCACGGTGAATCGTGTTATCAGGTATTCTGAAAGCTAGTAATAGCAAATAACGTGCCAATTCTATTTGAGTTGATATTTTTCGGCTTTTTTGGAAATCGTTTTATGATCCAAACCCAATGCCTGACCGGCTTTGCGGAAACTGCCATGTTTTTTCAGAGCCTGCTCGATCAACCACCGTTCCATTTCCGCAAAGGTGGGGAGATCATCCCCATCGGATGAAAACGTCTTCTCCCGACAGTTCTGGTCACTTCCCTGATCACACAGATAGGCGGGCAAATCCGCAATGGTGATCCACTCGTTATTTGACAGGGTCATACCCCCTTCAATCAGATTTTCCAGTTCCCGGACATTTCCCGGGAAGTGATAGTTTTCCAGGGCGGTCAGGGCATCTTTTCTGATGGCGCATTTGGGCAGATCATATTTTTTGCTGATTTTCTCGGTAAAATATTCCACCAGCAGGGGAATGTCGCCCTTCCGTTGCCTTAGCGGCGGCAGCATTACGGTAATGACATTGAGGCGATAATAGAGATCCCGTCTGAAGCTGCCTTCCTGCATCATCGATTCCAGGGGGCTGTTGGTGGCGGCAATCACCCGGACATCGATTCTGATCGGCTTAACCCCACCAATGCGTTCGATTTCCTGCTCCTGGAGCACCCGCAGCAGCTTGGCCTGCATGGCCTTGTCCATATCACCGATTTCATCAAGAAAGATCGTACCGCCGCTGGCAATTTCAAACTTGCCCCGTTTTTCTTTATAAGCGCCGGTAAAGGCCCCCTTTTCATAGCCGAACAATTCGCTTTCCAGTAAATTGGAGGGGATGGCGGCGCAATTCATCCCCACAAAGGGCTTGTCACTCCGGGCGCCAGCCCGGTGAATGGCCCGGGCCACCAGTTCTTTACCAGTGCCGCTTTCGCCCCGGATCAGCACCGCCGCATCGGTCCGGGCGGCCTTTGAGGCCACTGTCAGACTCTCAATCAGGGCGCCACTCTTGCCGATGATGTTATCAAAGGATTGATTGAGGCCCTCTTTTTTGGCCAGTTCTTCCTGAAGATACTGGGTTTTCTGAGACAGCAGTTCAATCCGGTCGGCCAGCTTGGCAATTTCGGTCAACTCCCGGGCGACCACCACATTGCCTCTGAATTTGGCATCAATCATAATCGGACGGGCATGCATGATAAACTCCCGGCCGTCGGTGGTGGAAAGAATGATCTCCTCTTTTCCGGCAAAAAACGGATCGCCGAATTTTTCTTTGGGAAAGAGTTCCTGAATCTTTCTGGTTAGAACCCGGGTCCCTTCCTTCTTGAACATTTTGACAAAGGGGTGGTTCACATAAGTAATTTCCCGACAGCGGTTAATCATGCAGATGCCATCGTCGACGGTTTCAAGAATGTTATTGAATTTTTCTTTTAATTCTTTGACACTGTGGAGTTCCCAGGACAGCTCCTCAAGCTGGGAAATATCCTGAAACACCACCACCCCGCCAACCACCTCTTCATCAACAATGATGGGACTCTTGTTGGTAATGACCCACTTGTTGCCGATCTTGTGTTTCAAGCCGAGATTTTCACACTTGGAATGGAGCAGGTCGTTGAGATTAAAGTTGGGCACCCATTCATCACCCTTTTTTCCGATAATATCCTTGGCCTTGATGCCGGTGATTTCCTCGGCTGCCCGGTTGAAAATATTGATGATGCCATTGCTGTCCATGGCGATCAGACCGTTATTGATGCTTTCAAAAATCTTTTCACTGGCCAGGGTATTTTCCTGGAGGATGCTGTCAATGGCTTCGGTTTCCGGTATTTCCAGCTCGGGCGTCTGGCCCAGAAACGACGCCAGCCGGAACACCGCCTCCTCACTGCCACTGTCACTGCTATACACTTCCACCATCTCGCCATTTTTAACTTTCAGGGAAACCAGTGGCAACACACTGTTGCAGGGCACCCCCTCCTGAGAATTAATCCGCCGCAAATAGAGCTGGCAGTCCCAGATCTTTTCAAACTTCTGGGACTGCCGGGCAACCATCGCCGCCACCCGGGTATGCAAGCCATTTTTATTTTTTATGATAATCCGCTGGGTCTTTTCCATCAAAACCTCCCTGTCTTTTCATGGGCCGACATTCTGTCATATTTTCCATTCACTTTTACTTAATTTCTATTTCGCGCAAATGATTCTATACTTTACAAACCCAAAACTCTGTGCAATAATGATAACGTATCCAAAAACGAATTACCTTAAGGGAAAGACATTTTTACATAATGTAAAATATCTTTTCCAAAAAACAAAACCGAGGAGGTTCATCATGAAAATTGCTGTTGATTGTGACGACGCTGCCATTGATTTTAAAAATGAGATTTTTAACTACCTGAAAAAGGCTGGTTACGATGTCACCGATTTAGCCTATTCTGCAACTCACGATTGTGATTATCCGGAAATTGCCTTTAACCTGGCCGAAACCATCAAAAACAAAGAATATGACCGGGGCTTTATTTTCTGTGGCACCGGTTTGGGGGTAGCCATGATGGCCAACAAGGTTCCCGGGGTTTTTGCCGGCACCTGTCATGATGTCTTTTCAGCCGAGCGGCTGGCTAAAAGCAACGATGCCAATGTATTAACCATGGGTGCCCGGGTAATCGGCGTGGAACTGGCCAAAATGATCGCCGAAGCCTGGTTAAAAAGCGAATTCCAGGGCGGCGGTTCAACCAAAAAAGTTGAAAAAATGCGGACTCTGGAAAAAACCTATCTGAAGTAGGCCGACCATGAAAAAATTTTTACTGGGAACCAACTGGAAAATGAATAAAACTCTGGCTGAGGCCACCGACTATACCCTAGCCGTTTCCGAAATTATTACCAAATACCCGCAGTTTGAGTTTTTTATCATTCCCCCACACACCCACCTGTGGAAGTTAAGAGAACTGCTTGATTTAAACAAAAGCACCCTCAAACTGGGGGCTCAAAATATGCACTATGAGGATGCCGGTCAGTTCACCGGTGAAATTTCGCCGGTGATGCTGGCCGAAATCGGCCTGGATCTTGTCGAGCTGGGCCACTGCGAGCGACGCCAGTATTTTAATGAAACCGACGAAACCGTCAACCTGAAAGCCCTGGCCGCCCTCAAACACCAGCTGCTGCCACTGATCTGTATTGGCGAAAAAATGAGTGACCGCAACTATGGCATTTCCCGGGAAATGTTGGCCAAACAGCTGAAGGTGGCCCTGAAGGACATTTCTGCCGATCAGATCGGCACATTCTGGATTGCCTACGAGCCGATCTGGGCCATTGGCGTCAACGGGATTCCCGCCGAAACCCCCTATGTCAACGAGATCCACGACTTTTTGCGCTCCGTGCTGCTTTCCTTGTATGGCCCCGCCGGAAACGATGTGCCGCTTTTATACGGTGGCAGCGTTAATATTAACAACGCCAGTGAATACGCCCAGCTTGACAATGTCGATGGCCTCTTCATCGGCCGCAGCGCCTGGGAACCGGATCTTTTTGAAGCACTGATGGCATCGGTAAGCGATGTGCTGCGCTAAGCCTTTTTACAAACGAATCCTGATTTTTAAGATACCCGAAGGGGTATCTTTTATTTTTTCAGAAAATGCTGGATTTTACAAATCATCCGTGGTATATTTTAAACATGTTTAATGTTTGTGCAAACGCCAGTGACGTTTGCACCGGAGCAAAACATAACCACAGTAGCGCTGCAATCGTTTACTGATTACTAATGATGCGAGGAGAATTTTTTGATGAATCCAAGAGAAAACGTGATGGCCGTGTATCGTGGCCAACAACCCGATTATTACGGCGATTTGATGGCTGCGGTCGAGTTTATTCCTGATCCTTTCTTTGTTCGGGATGCCCTGCTCCCTCAGGATGGTCAGGAATATCAGGATTCCTGGGGAACCGTACGGGTTTTCCTGCCGGGTGCACCGGGGCCCCATCCCCATATCACCCGGGATAATGTGGTCATTACGGATATTGAAAAATGGGAAGAACAGCTGACTGTCCCCTCCCTTGACAATCTGGACTGGAGCACGGCCCGGGCAGCGGCCGCCCAAATCGACCGAAACGAAAAACTGGCCTGCTTCTTCTACCCGGGGGGACTTTTTGAACGCAGTCATTTTCTGCTGGGGATGGAAGATGCCTTGATGGCTTATCTGGAGTATCCCGACGAAATGAAAGCCCTACTACGGGTGATTGCCGATCATAAGATGGCCTATATCCGCAAAGTGGCCGAAGAAACCCAGCCGGATATCATTTTTTATCATGATGATTGGGGTACCAAACAGAATCTGTTTCTACCCCCGAAGGTCTGGCGGAAGATTATCAAACCGCTGCAGCAGGAAATCGCCGACACCATCCATGACTGCGGGATGATCTACATGCACCATGCCGACTGCATTCTGGAACCAATTGTCAGTGATCTGGTGGAGATAGGCGTTGACATCTGGCAGGGCGTCATTGCCCAGAACGATATCGTCAAAATCCAGGCCATCACCCAGGGCAAACTGGCCATGGTCGGCGGCATTGACGGGCCCAAGATCGATGTCGAAAACATCACAGAAGAGCAGATCCGGGCCGAAGTGCGTCGAGCGGTTGACAGCTACTGTCCTGGCGGACGTTTCTATCCGTCGATCCCCAACGGCATCTGCTTCCGGGAATGGAACAACGGCATTGTTATGGACGAGCTGGCAAACTACGGCCGGGAATACGCCCGAAATAACCCCGTCGCTTAACCGAAAGCCAGGCAAGCGACAGCGCAATCGGCAGCGCTTTTTTATCAGGCCGGAGTGTGCACAATACCCTACCTCGTTGTGCACCTCCGGCTGTTTTATGGCTGCCCTCACTTTGACACAACACAGTTGCGGCCCTGTTGTTTTGCTTCGTAAAGGGCTTTATCAGCCCGGTCAATAAAAGCTTCCGGCGACTCGCCCGGTTTATAGGTGGCTACGCCAAAACTGGCGGTCTGTCTGAGGCCCTGGGTAAACAAGGTCTTTTCAACAACAGTCCGTAACCGTTCCGCCGCATATGTTGCCCCTTGTGCATCAATTTGTGGCATAATAAGCAGAAATTCCTCGCCGCCCCAACGACTCAACACATCAACGGTTCTGATTTCCCGGGTCAGTATTTTTACCAGCTGAACCAGAACCGCATCGCCAATATTGTGGCCGTAGGTATCGTTGACATTTTTAAAGAAATCGACATCTATCATCATAATGGCACATTCCTGACCATACCGGTTACACCGGGCGATTTCACTTTGCAGGAATTCATGGCCTTTCAAGCGATTGTAGACCTGGGTGAGATAATCCCGCTCAGCCAGCAGTCTGGCCTCCTGGTTGGCCAGCTCCAATTCCGCTGTGACCACCTTAATAAAATTAACGAGTTGGGAAATAATGCGATTGTTCTGGCGGTTAAAGGGATCGACCATGGCTTCAGCGCTCAGCTTTTCACCCCCATTTTCAGCCGCTTTGCGGCCCCCTCCAGCGTTGCCCCGGCTGAAAAATTTGACCAGTCGGGCAATCATCCGATTATCCCGGCGGTTACAGGGTTGGCCGGTTCGTAGTTCCGTCGGCCCTGTTTCAAGCACCGCTTCAGGCGGTTTACCTACTCCTTCTTTCATACTCACCGTCACCATGGTGGCATTAAGCAACATCACTGTTTCTTCGTGAGAGACAATCTCGCCATGGGTATAAAAACCGGCTGACGGGGCAATGGTTTGAAATGCTTTGGTTTCCAGCTCCACCTCATTCTGAAGCAGAAAGCGACGACAGGTACAGGAATAGATAAAAATCCCTTCCGGATGAAAGGCCTGAACCCGATCCTGAATAGCCCTGGCATTTTGAATGATCATCGCCGGATTTCCGTAGCCAATCCGGGCCGATTCGCCCTGTTTGATATCGGCAATAAATTTTATGTCGTGATGATCCTTGACTTCATTCGGCGTTTTGGCGTAGACAACCCCATTTCTTTCGACCAGCAAGGGAAACTCCAGCACATTCAAAAAGAAGTTTTCATCATCTTCAATGTTCAGATACCGATGGTACACCTCAAAAGCTGGCTGATTATCAATTGTTTTTAACCACAAGCCGTCCGTCTCGGTCAGTGTCAGTTCTTTACTCAGAGGTTCCCATCCTAAATAAGTATTCACCACAATATCAATGTCATCACCCGTAAAAACCACTGCAACGACCCCGCTTGACGAGAATTGCTGATTCAAGGTGACGATGGGTTTCTGCTCGCCTTCGTAAACGCCGGCACCGGCCCCAAAAACCGGATAGGTTCCCCTTCTGCCCGCAGAAAAACCTTTGAGAAAATGAGAAGCATCCATTGACGACGAGGTAGCCAGCAGCAAAACCCCGGCAATCTTCTGACATTGGCTTTCAATTTTTTCCGATAAGTTTTTTCCCACAAGGGCTTCATCCTGGTTTTTAGTGTCAACTAAAAAACCCTGCACACCAGTCTTTTCAAAAAAAACAAAGGAAATGACAGAGGTGTTGGTGAGTAACCGCCCCTCGCTAATTTCCCCCATGGTCGAGCTCCCGACAATTACCGCCAGCGGTGCAACAACCCGAATCGCCGCTTCGATTTCTGTCAGCCATTGGGGCTCACTCCGGGCTGAAAATATCTGTACGAACACGGCCATCGACCGCTTTGTCTGGTTTTTTATTTCTTCTGTTTGAAGCCATTTCTTCAGGGTTTCAATCTGATTGATCGAAATGATTCTGCTAATCATTTATAACCAGCCTCTTTTCTTGTTGATGTTAATGGTTGCTTATTTTCTTCTCGCAACCCCAGTCTTCCTGGTTGATCTGTTTTGTGTCAGCATGTCCTCTGTCGGAAATACGGTAAATCCCGCTATGATGGCCTTAACAACTGACTCGGCGCAAAAATGTATAGTCTATCATATCAAAATACGGGATCGTTTGCAATGCTTCAAAATCGGGTTTTTGTGAAGCAGCAACCCGGCACCGTTACCATTATGACGCTGGCGGCCGTCATGAGGGCAGGTGCGTTGGCTGCGGTCTTCCTTTCCGGTTGCCGATTTTTGTGCTTCCTGACCACCCGACTTGTTTTAGTTTTCCGCTGAACGCATCATGCAGTAACAGGTCAGGCCGATATCATCTGATCGATGCGATTCCATCAACTGAAATCCAAAGTGTTCATAAATCGGCAGGTTGTCGGGATTGAAGGTCTCCAGTACCATCGGTTCCTGATTGGCCGCACATTTTTTTAGCACCGGTGTCAGCAGTTTTCTGAAGGCCCCGCTGCCTCGTGCGGACTTGTCCGTGGCGATGACCAGCAGATGATAAACGTCTGTGGCACCATAGGCGAGATGCCAATTCGACGGGATGATCTGGGCCTGACAGACCGCCCGATCAGAAAGCAGCTGCAATTCCTCCGAATTCACGACCGCCAGCAGTTGTTGGGCGGATTGCTGCATCACCTGGGTCAGCCGTTCTTCGGGCCATTCCCGGGTTGCGTAACCAATCAGCAGCCCCTGGCCATCAGGCAGTACCTGGACGGCATTTTCTACCATGAAAGCCTGAATCTGCCCTGCAAACTGGGCTTCAATCAACAGGTCGGCCCGATCAAGACCATTGACCTGAAAGATCACCCCCGGATCTTCCATAAACCGGGTTTTCATCAGTTGGGTATAGGTTTTTAGTTCATTTTCATTTAACATTTGCATTCCTCCGTATTTTTGTTTGACAGGAGTTAAGTACTCCGGGTACTATTTTATCTGCTCCAGCAGGGTTTTTCGGGGATAAAAGCCAAAGCGCTCATAAAAGCTGAAGGCTTTTTCGTTGCCGACGGCCACCGACACGGACTTGGTATGGGCCCCCATCTCATCCATCCAGGCAATGGCATTGCCAAGCAAGGTCTCACCAAGGCCGAGCCCCCGATAATCGTCCTGGACATATAAGGATTCCATCTCCGCATCACCGGAGCATTCAACCCGGGAAATGCAGTAGCCGACATTTTGAGTAGTTTTTGGATCAACTGCAATTTCGATTCGCAGCCGCCCATTTTGGGCCTTCGAGAGCAGATTTTTTTTGCGCATCGCAAACGTAAAGGCTTCATAGTGTGATTTAAAATTCACGGCGGCATCGCGGTGATGCCGGTTCAGCGCTTCCCACAACTCCTTAATGTCATCCAGCAGCGATTCATCGCCGCTGCGATAGGTAATCGGTGTGATTGCGGGGTTTTTGCCTTGGATCGGGCTTTTTTCCTTACTTTGCCCCCCGATATCATCCTGGGCGGCAAACGGATCACTGTCATCTGCGACTTCCTGAATGATCACAATCGGATCAGAGATCAATCCATAGTGTTCATCCTCAGGATAGGTCACGGCAATCAATGGTTCCTGCCCGGCATAGGCAATCATGCTGGCCATTGAATCCCACTTTGTGCAGAGAAAAAAATGAGCAAAATCCCCCTGCTCGACGATTTTCAAAAAAGCACCCCGATTGCCCGGGATGGCCAGGGACTCTTTAACACCGGTTTGATATTCATATTGTTCAAACGCCGCCCGCATTTTAAGCGGCACAATTCCATGCCAGGTTCGTGAAAACATGATAACTCCTTTTATCCTATAATTAGTTTAAATTAAATGACATTCAACAGCCCCACATACCCCTGTTACAGGTCGCATTCGATGTTGGTGCTTACCGTCCCAATCTGTGGTGTCGTTTTGTGCGTAAGTTAAGTGTGCCTGGCACCCAGCGGATACTGTGGCAGCTAGCGCCTGTGCATCTTCAGCCCGGGAAGGTCATTGAATCGATCTGTTCATCAATCAAATTTTTTGCTGCACAGTGGCCCATTTTCCCGCCAACAAAGGCATAGGTTCCAATGACCTGCCCGTTTTGTTTTTTAACCGCTGCGGCAATACTCTCATGAACCTTGTCGCTGTTTCTCAGATCAGTAAATTGCTGAAAGGTGATGATGGTCACCCGTTTCCCTGAAAAATCGGCCTGCTTAAGAAAGGCGTTCATCGCCGGTACGGCATTACTTGCCCAAATCGGCTGCATTAAATAGACGTCCTGCGCCGTTGCGATTTCCTGCCAGGGCTCGCCTTGCAGTTTGGAGCCTTTTTTAAAAAGCGCCTGCAGGAAGTTGCCTTTTTTTTGTTCCCGCAGTTCGATTATTCTGCCGCCGAGCCGCTCATTTAAGCGCATTGCTCCGCTTCGGGTATTCCCATCTTTTGAAAAATAGACGATGACGGTGTGATTCTCGTTTCCCATAGCATTCCTCCATTTTTTACTTTGTATTTCTTTTTCAACCGTTATTTATTCTCCGTTGGTCCGACATTACGTGACGAGACCGGCATCAGGGGAATGGGTGCCTGTCTATCGGGTACCCCAATTCTGCAGTTCCACAATGTTGCCTTCCGGATCGGTGGCATAAACAAAGGTGGCCACCACCTGATTGGGATAGTCTGCGACAATCCGCTCGCCAATCTGACCCCCTCCGGCCGCCAGCACTTTTTTGAGCATTTTATCGAGATCGTCGACCTCAAAGGCAAGATACCCCAAACCCGTCCGATTAATTTGTGGTAATCCCCCATCGACCCAATCGTCGTAGGAAAATATTTCCAGCGTCGGCAAGCTGTTTTCATAGCCCGGTAAACAAAGATGCTCGCCCCGGATATGCGCCCCCCGGTTTCCCGTCAGCTGATCGATTCAGTTTCCCTGCAGATCTCGTTTTGGCGGGACGGGCACACATTCAAAAACTTCCTGGTAAAACCGCGAGAGCTTTTCCCAGTCTTTGGCAATAATATTGGTATGGGTAAATTTTATCTTCATGATTCTCCTTCGTCGCCATGCCGCATGAACAACGGCTTCAAAAAACATCCACCTTTGCGGAACTGGCCAAATGAAACGGTTGTCCCTTTTCGTTTTATGGCTTGACAGACCTTTAAGAAAAATACCTCTGATTGGGACTGGTCGGTTTGTCGGGAATGGTCAGTTTTAAGAGGCCGCCTTTGATTAGCGGGTTGAGGATTCTTAGCCTGAAATGTTTTGCATCCTTTATTTCAATAAATGCCTGGATTTCTTGTCTACTTTTGGGTGTTATACAAAATTCCAATATTTTTCTTATCCTTTGCTGTTCCTCCTCACTCTCAGCAGCAGGGGGAGCTTGGGGGGTAGCTTGGTCACCAGCTACCATGAACAAGGGGATAATCGTCCGGAACACATCCCCCTCGGTAAAAATGGGTGCGGTGCCGGAATAGATTTTGCAGTATTTATAGGTATTGCGGATACCCGATCCCAGTTCGTCCACCAGTCCGATTTCCTTCTCCGTCCTTCCACGCCAATCATCGAAGAAATCAGGAGGCCGCCTTTTAAAATAAAATTATCTTTATATCGGGATAACGACAGTCGCTCAAGAATTCGCTCAAACAGAAACATCTGCAGCACTTCCTGGGGTTTCAACTGCTTCTCTTTGGCAATATTTCGAATGGCACCTTTTAACTGCTCTAGTGTTTTCAATCGCATTTCTCCTAACTCAACACTTCCATATAGGTTCGGATTTTTTCTTCAATGCCAAATTTCTTTCCGTAGTTCAGTAATTTTCTGGCATTATTTTCTAATTTGAAATATTCCTGAATCGCCTGGATATAAAGCTGCATATCCATCGCCTGCTTGTCACGAATCAAATCACAGATACAGCGTTCTTTATCATACACCCTTAGCTGCGCACCCATTGGTGACTTAATCGTCATTATTCCTAAGTCCCAGCGTTCTTTACTGACGTAATGAAAACGAATTGCGGGATGATCTTTTTTTATCCGCGATACATTATCGCCTTGAGGTACGGTCACATCAATGGTATGAGGCACCCGATCCGACATGCCATGCAAATACAGGGCTGTTCCATGAGAAAAAACAATCCTCTCACTTCTTAATTGGATCAGTTTATATTCGTCTACTAACATATTTGACAGGGAATAAATACCCTGGGATTCTTTGACCAATAACCCCTGTTCTACCAATGTCTTAATCCGTGTTCGGCTAATCCCTGCTGCTTCAATCTGTTTTGTCGTAATAATCCCATCCGAATTTTCGGCCATGTCTCTGATTGTTTGAAATGCCGTATTCATAAAAACACCACACTTTCTTTTTTTGCATTTGTACTTTAATTATATTTTTTAAAGAACATTTGTAAAGATTGTTCGAAACAGATTATCTTACCTCAAGTTTTTTAATTGTTTCCGTGGCCATTACCACGGTCGGCAACAGGGTGGCTAGCAGCGCCCACCGGCTAGTCGGGTTTGCGGCCGACGGGGCCGCAGTTGCCAGGCCAGTACGCCAATGATGATGGATCACGGAATAATCCGGATCATGGGTTTATACCTCCTTTGAATACGCTTCTTACACAATCTTCTGATAGGAACTTGACCGGTTTTCCGGTTTCCAGAAGAAACAGTGAACGACGATTGTGCCATTGCCAAACAGATTCTTAAAAAACATCCGACCGCCTTTGCGGAATTGGCCAAATGAAGCGGTTGTCCCTTCAGCAAGTGTCGCTTCTTCACACCATTCTGATTAACGAAACTGGCAGCAGTGGGGGGCACCGGGATGAAGGGCTGCTGGATTATTCGCTTCATGGCTGACTTATTTCGAATAAGTTTATAAATTGGTGTTGGGCACCATTTGCATAAAAGGATAAAAAAATAGAGCGATATCATCGTTTCCGACAATACCACTCCGCAAAAATGACTAATCATTTTTTCTATGTGCTAGTATTCTAAACGATTGGATACCAATTGTCAACGATTGTTTTTAAAAATCCGAAGTTTGTTGTTACCATTTCATTATTTCTATAATACTCGATGTGCTTATACATTCTCGTGATGGTCTCATTCAAAACTTCACTTTGATGATTAATGACACCATCACTTTTAATAATTCTTTTATGAGTGTACAGCAATGTAACGATTTGCTGAATTCTCGCATTGCTCATTTTTTTACTATGGACCTCATTTGATATGCCGATTTTGCTCAACTCATGAATTAAGCCATAGTTTGTTCTATGATTGCTGGTTCGGGGTGATAAATTATTAATGAGACAATTATTATGTGCTGTTGCGTTACGTAAATCTTTTATTGACAGCAGCAGAAAGTAATTATCCCTGAGCTTTTTATCGTTTATTGTTTCAGCACAGAAACGATAGACATTTATAAAACGTCCAAACGGGATTACTTCCATAAAAGCCCAAATTGGATAGTTATCTTTATATTTAGCAATAATATCACCGCAATAAGGATTATTCATATTTCGATTGAGTTCGTCATTCAGGATTTTCAACCGCACCTCATCAAGGCTCTTAATATAATCTTCGACTAGATCATATGCGTCAATATCGGAATTTTCAATAACCTTCAATAACTCTACTTTTGCGAAATATTCAATATCAAGTGCCATATGCAGAAGTGTCTAACGTAGTCGCATATCAATAATCGCAAGATCTTTAAGCATTTGAAAATCTAAACCAATGTATTGCCCTTTAAATTTTCCAGCGGGATGTTTTTGAAAATTCTTTCGATACGCCGTCAGTTTGAAATAGTTATTGTGCTTTGTTAAATAATCGGTGGCTTCTTCTCTTGAAATCAGAACAAATTTCACACCCTTTTTCTCCAGATGCTCAATCTGCTCTTTCGTCGAAAGTTTGGGTTTTATGGTTCTGTACATCGTAATTGTTCACCTCTTTCTTTTTTGACTTGAATCAGATCATTGAAAATTTACAAAAGCGAGGTTTTTCTGGTCTTATTGATATTAACGATAACCTTGAATACATCCACAGGATAAGAAAAATGCAGGGAAGAATCTCATCTCATAAGTTGAGTGTGCCTGGCACTGGTACCGAAACCGCAGTCCCCTTGTGTCCCTAGCATTTTTTCTCCTTCTTCCGCTCTCAGCCTGAATGATTTTTTTGTTTTTTTAGCAATTCTGTTTGGATTTCAACAACGATTAAATTAAGTGTGTCTTTATGGATATGTTTTTAGGTTTTATTTATCCTAAAATTATAGTACAATGGTATAAAGACTAGGAGGTGCTTGTAATGCAAATCAATACCAAAAATTTAGTTTCCATTTCCGAAGCCAACCAGAATTTTTCCAAGGTTGCCCGACTTGTGGATGAAAACGGCGCTGCCATCATTTTAAAAAACAATACCCCCCGCTATGTCCTG
Source organism: Acetobacterium sp. UBA5834 (assembly GCF_002435675.1). NCBI lineage: Bacteria > Bacillati > Bacillota > Clostridia > Eubacteriales > Eubacteriaceae > Acetobacterium > Acetobacterium sp. UBA5834. Next base: position 13,294 of record NZ_DJGY01000052.1, read on the forward strand.
ATTGAGTTCAGCCAGTTTCAAACCGAAGAAACCATTGGCGATGAAGAAGTGGAAATCATAGCCAAACGGATTTTAAAAAAACATCAGGCCGCCTTTGAGGAATTAGCCAAATGAAGCGACTGACCCGTCATCAGGTGCTACGGCTTCACACCATGCTGATTAACGAAACCGGCGGCTGTGATGGCCTCCGGGATGAAGGGCTGCTGGATTCCGCTCTAAATGCGCCCTTTCAAAGTTTTGACGGTGAAGATCTGTACCAAACCGTTCCGGCCAAAGCCGCTCGTCTGGGTTTTTCACTGATCAATAACCATGCATTTATCGATGGCAATAAACGGATCGGTATTCTGGTTATGCTGACATTTCTGGAAATGAACGGCTTTACACCTGATTGTATCGATGATGAACTGATCCAGTTGGGTCTCCAGCTGGCAGCTGGTCAGATGGATGATCGGCAACTGCTTGACTGGATTATTGATCATGTCTGATGCCATCCAGTGGATCTTGGTTTATAGTGCACAAAACCTCCGTCCCCTTGTGTACTCTAATGATTTGTTAAAACGGCGTTAGCAATTAAGCGATCAAATTTTCTGATGTCGACGCCTTTTCGCAAGTTGACCTTTATGTGACCAGCCCGCGTCCAAAGTTCAACTTCGGCATTTAAATCGAGCAGCTTACCGGCGTTTTCGGTCGACCACAAATTAATCGCTGAGTATGGCAAGGAGTATACTTCTACTTTTTTACCAGTCAATCCCTGGGCATCTCTGACGATTAAACGTTTGTTGGTAAAAATTGCACTGTCTCTGATTGTTTTATACGCAGCCACCGCTTGTTCACCTTCAACCAGCAATTCCTGAACATCTTGTGGAATCGGACACTCCGAAAGGAAGGTCCAGGATAAAATTAGACTTGTTTCTGCCATTTTTTGATCTCCTCTTATTATTATTTTTTTGTTTGTACATTACTTTAATCGGACATGATAAGGCGTTTATATGTTAACGGCACTGGGACTCAACCCCAGTTTAGTGGATCTGCTGAGCCGTACAGAAAACCTCCGACCCCTTGTGCACCCCCAGTGTGCCTTAAATTAAGTGTGCTTGGCCCCGGGGCCACAAATATCCTTCAATATCTCTTGCGCACCTTTAACATCCAGCACATTTCTCAAAAACGCCTCTCTAAGCAACTCTTTTGGAACCATATAGTCATATTTATCCATCCTTAGCTGCTGTTGTTCGGAAATAAACGCCTCCGGGTTATTAATATCGATCCGGGCTTTTTTAAGAACCGCCTTAAAATCCGCAATGCTTAAATCACTTCGAATTTCCAGGTAATGTTTTCCCTCCCTGATCGTGTAAATCTGCAGTTCCTCTTTCAGACCGCATAACAGCAGATTGTTAATGGTAAAAAGCTGCCTTGTCCCCACCCAGGGACACAGATAAAAAGAATTCGTATTGCCGGGAATAAACTCAGAGTTTAAAAGATGATTGTCTTTCACAAAATCACGGGTTTTACTTAAAAGATCCTGTGAACCCGGCTGGAGATAGGAATACAGCATTTCTTCCTGTAAGACCTTTTTCATCTGCGCAACAATTCTGGTATGGATCAAACCGGAATGATCCCCCGTCCACTTCGGAATCCGATTGTTTTTCACCAGTTTGACATAAATCACTTTCCGATCCTCGTCAATCGAAGAAACCTGCCAGCTACGACCAGCCAGGATAAACACTTCACTCACTGCCGGGCAAGTGCTTAAAGTGCCGATTTCACCGTTTCGACTAAAAACGTGGTAAACTTCCTCATCCTGAAAAACCGCATAAAAACTGTAATGCTGGACAATTTTTTCCCCTTTTAAGCCGATAATTATTTCACCAGAATCCATGCGCTGGAGATAATCGTCGGCCATCATTTTTTGCAAAAGTAAGCGGTATTCATTTTGATCAATGCCCGCAAAGGGTGCCATGGTCAGGACATTTTGGGCCAGTTCCGGAGGCTTAAGTTCCCCATAAGTAAAAAGGGTGCTTAAAGTCTGGTGGGCCAGCAGACTAAAAGGTTTTGGCTTCACTTCAAAAGGCTCCACCCAGCGTTCTTCCAGATATAATTGGATCACGGCAATTGTCCGAATCAGATCCCAGGGGATCATCGCAAAGGGACTGCCCCGGTCTTCCTCAAACTGATTGACAAACAGCATTTTAGACTTTCCGGTGCGCCTGCCCGACCGGCCCAGCCGCTGAACAAAACTTGAACAGCTAAAAGGTGCCCCAATTTGAATAATCGAATCCAGATCACCGACATCGATTCCCAGCTCCAGCGTCAAAGTCGCCGCAGTGACCGTCGGCCCCTGCTGTTCTTTCAGGGCGGCCTCGGCTTCGTGACGCAACATCGCTGAAACACTGCCATGATGGACAAAGAAGACATCCCGTTCATGCTTTTTAACGGCCAGCGCTTTCATCTCGTTGATCACTTCTTCCGCACCCGCCCGGCTGTTTGTAAAGATTAGACACTTTTTATCATGACAATGCTCATAGATAAAATCATTATAAGCAGATAAAACATCATCTTTTTTAGCATCCTCCTCGGGCAGGACAAAACTTTCAGCCGCAAGTAAAACGGTTCGCTGATGGCTTTTAATTCCCACCGGAATGGTTTCTCTTCTGGTTCCGGCCGATAAAAACGTCATCGCCGGCTGATAATCATTAAGGGTCGCCGAAAGCCCGATTCTTCTGGGTTTGCAGCCGGTCAGTTTTTCCAGCCTGCTTAACAGACAGATCACCTGCAAGCCGCGGTCGGCACCCATCAGGGCATGGATTTCATCAATTACGACAAAACGTAAATCCGCAAACAAATGAGCCGCTTCTCCCGGTCGTCGCATGATCAGCGCTTCCAGAGATTCGGGCGTAATCTGAAGAATGCCTTTTGCTTTGTTTAAGGCCTGTTTTTTCAGGGATTGGGAAACATCCCCATGCCAGGGCCAAACCGGAATGTCACTTTCTTCCAGCAGATCGCTCAAACGCTCAAACTGATCGTTGATTAGCGCCTTTAGCGGGCCGATATACATAATCGCAATGGTGTTTGACGGAAGCTGCTGCAATTGCGTAAGCATCGGAAAAAAAGCGGCTTCCGTTTTACCCGATGCAGTTCCCGAAGCAATAATGACATGGTCGTCGGTGTCCAGAATGGCCTCACAGGCCTCCACCTGGACTTCCCGTAAATCCGTCCACTTTTTTCGATAGATGTATTCCTGGATAAAAGGTGCGTATCGTTCAAAGGCTGTCCTGCTCATATGTCAAACTCGGCAAACAGATCATCATGATCACTGTTGATTGTTTCGGGGTCGCTTTCAGCACTTTTCACGGTGTAATTTTGTTCATTCATTAAAGCATCAAAGCTCGTCTCCGGATTTTGATAAAGGATATTTAACAAGCCCAAAAAATCCCGGGTAATTTCCCGGGGCGTCAGCAGCTGATCAGCCCCCAGACGAGAAACCACGGTCTTTAAAAATACCGTCAATTCATGTTCACCAAGCCTGCAATCGTAATTGTAATGAGCGCTATGGAGTTCGCAAAGACGTTCCATCAGAATAAATAGTTCTTCCGGTGAGAGCTGGTTCAGTTTAATGACCGGGGTGGTAAAATCAACAAAATTCTGACTGCTGAAGCGGTTGTCTTCGAGCCGTGTCCGCAGGGCATCATAGTTAAAAAGTCCACGCCGCTCATCATAAATAAACTGCGGGGTTCCGCTAAAAAAAACGCCAATATTTTGGGCTTTTCCCTGCATTGTGTCGTTAAAAATAGTGAGCAGTTTTTCATAGTTGCTGTCTCTTGCCTGTTTATGGGGAATTTTGTAAAGATTAACCCCTTCATCCAGAAAGACCAGCAAGCCTTTGTATCCCGCTTTTTTGACAAAGACGGCAAAAAGTTTTAGTATTTCATACCAGCTCCCATCTTCAATAATGCAGTCAACCGGCAGATCCTTTTTGGCTTCAGTTTTAGTCGCATATTCCCCTCGCAACCAGCGCAGGGCATTTTGTTTGAGATCGTCATCGCCTGTTTTCATTCCCCGCCAGTAGGAATCGATGACATTGGAAAAAGCAAAACCATAGGCCAGCTCCGATAACTCCATCATTGTTTCCGCAATCCGCTCACTAACCGCACCAACAAGTTGAGGTTCATTGGGGCGATAACCACTTTCCTTGCTGACGGCGGACTGCAGCCCCATAATCCATTTCTGCAGAATGGCTTCCAGCGATCCGCCATCCGGCCGGGTCGGCGTCGAAAGATGCTGTAATAATTCCCGATAGGTTGAAAGCCCCTGACCTTTGGAACCAGTCAGCCTCCGTTCCGGCGAAAGATCAGCATCAGCGACAACAAAATTCTTGTCCATGGCGTTATTTCGAATCATCTGCAGCAAGAAACTTTTACCGCTTCCGTATTGACCCGAGATCAGTCGAAAAGATGCGCCGCCGTCTTCGATGGTATTCATATCGTTCAGAAAAGCGTTTACTTCATTTTTCCGGCCCACGGCAATATGGCGCAATCCAATTCTGGGTACCACGCCGGCAGTCAGTGAATTAATTAATGCGCCGGATTCTCGGCGGCTAATTGTTGGTGCCATCGTTTTATTCTCCTCTTAATGATTTTTTCAGGATAACCGCATACTCCGCAACAACCTCAAGCTGCGTCTCAATGATAATATCACCCAAAAGATTAATTGCCAGAGCATTGATGTCATCGATTAGTAATTCCGGCATCGTCATTGCCTCTTCGGCAATTCGCTCCAGCTCAATTTCAGGTTCTTTAAGGGTCAGAACAGCAATCAAACTTTGCCGCTGCTCCGGCAATAGTTCTGTAACAAATTCCTGAAGCTTTTCCGGTAACAGGGTTTTATCAAAATCTGCCCGGTTTTCGTTAACCACTTCAATTTCAGGCGGATTTTTGAACAAAAAATCAACTTCGTCTCTAAAGTCATCTTCGATAATTATCCGTTCGCCTTCGATGCTGATTAAGTCATTTTGTAAATAACGGTCCGCCAGTCGGTTGATTGCAGAAATTGTTTGGGTATCGACTGGCGCCAACTCGGCTTCGTAATCCGACTCATAAAGCTTTTTAAGAAACGCTCTTTCATTTTCAGAAAGGGCTTTGTAAATGGCGTTCACCTCTTCAACTTCGGTTAATAACATTTTTTTCGTTGGTACGACCAGCTCTTCGCTGGCCACATCTTCCACCTGTAAGATTGAGCGAACGGCATCAGACTGCTTACGCAGATCATCGATATTCTCAAAATCCAGTTCAAGTTTTGCCGGTTTGGTTTCTTTATTTGCTTCGATTTCTATTAATCCGTATTCTTTTTTCAGAAACGAAGTAATCAGCTTTCCGGTTTCCTCATCGATCTCAATGCCCCGCAACCGCCCTTTCGTTCCATAAATCTCACGCAGGGTATTTTCCCCAAAACGGACGAGCTGGTTAACATAATTTCTTAACTGCGGCGCTGAAGAATATTCTTTGACTGTAACAGAAATGGTCTGATTGGCCTGGGGGCAAAGGGCACTTCGGTACAGATAACGCTCTTTGGTGATGGCCTGTTCGGGACCGAATGTTTCCAAAAGCCCCGGCTGGCTTTTTTTCCTTAAAAAAGCATCCGCCAGTGAGACAATCCGAGGTATCGCCTCTTTCATCACTTCGTGATAGCCGCTTTGATAAAATTTACTGCCTTTTATGGAGTAATCACATAAGGCGTCAACCAGTTCAAAGCTCAGTTTAAGCGGCACATCCTGACGATGCTGTTCGATAATCGTATCCGTTACAAAAGAGGCCTTATGAAAAGAAGACTCGTAATTTGCAAAGCTTGGCTCAATTCCATTTAGATAGGCGAAGTCAAAGGACCAGTCATACAGATAATTATTCAGTTTGGGAAAAGCTTCCCGATAGGCTTCCCAGATTTCCAGCAGCAGGGTATAGCCTTCACCGGGTGTTTGATATCCAACCCCGTTTAATAATTCATAGATGTAGATAAAGATGTAAGACAAATCAGTATCAAGATAGTTTTTCTTTCTAATTTCCGTGCGCCAGTAAAAATACCATTTTCGCTGCGGACCTGACATACTTCGATAAGACGGCCAGTAGGACATAAAGGGTACGAAAATGGCTTCTGCCCCTTTTTTATCAGCATATTTTTTGATATCCTCAAAAAATTCTTCATGGGGATTATGATAGGTTACCGATACCGTAAAGGGGATCGTTACCGAAGTGCCCTTTTCTGGAATGGTTTGTTTATTTTCCACTTCCCCTGATATGGTAATATCTGAGAAACTTTGCTTTTCCGGTAGCGTATTTTTAATTTGTTCGACTGTGATGTTTTCTGAAGGCACTTTTCTATCCTCCATCATTTTCTTTTTAATTTGCTGATAGAAAATGATATAGTGAATCACAACGGCAAGCCAGATCAGCGGCGAAACATCCGGGAAAATCAGAGAAATTAAAAAATAGGCACCACCGAGAATGAGCGTCAACTTGTCAACATAACTTATGCCCAGGTAAATTATTACAAAACAATTAATCACCGGCACAAAAGAAAGAATCCGCATGCCTGTGCCGGGGAGTTTTGGGGTTGTTTTATTCATGTTAAGCCTTCTTTCTGGATTAAAATCTGTGCGGTCAACTCGAGGGAGGTGCACAACACCACCTTCCCTTTGAGTACCCAAGGATGCATCATACCATAAGTTATCAATAAGTTAAGTTGAACCTGGCACTGGGGCACTGTGTCGGGCACCATTCGCATGCTCTCCCAATAAGTTAAGTCAACAAGTTAAGTGACAGGCACCGGGACCTTAACATCTGCCTGTGCACCCTTTCTATTTACTTAAAGCCCTATGAACTGGTCAAAAAGCATTTTGACATCATTATTGACGACATCTTTAATCTCATCATGTTTATCAATTTCAAACGTGTGGATCATTTTCAAATATGAAGTATTCTTTTCATCCTTCCAACCTTCGCCAAAGGCGTTGTCTTTCAACCAATTTATATAATTCTGATACACTTCCTGATTCATTTCCGAATTATGATTGTTTAATTGAATCAGCATTCTTATCTCTGTTTGCTTTGCTTCAAGATCTGATACTAGCTGAACTTCGATTTTATACCAGATCTTAGTTTCATCCGACCATTGAGTATGATAGGCTGACGCATTCTGCATGTGCCAATCTTCATAATCTCTTCTGGACTGGTATACTTTACAGGCAGGACCCTGGTCTTTTTTCGGCTTGACAAATAATGAGTTTTTCAATATCCAACGGTTATCTCCGCGGACTTTCATTTTAAAATCATCTTTCTGATCCACAACATCTTTTGTTGAAACAATTGAGGACAATTCCAACAGATTAATAAAGCGCTTCTTTTCTTCCTCTGAGAGATCACCACTGGAATCATCGTCAATTCCCTTATAAAAGACGTTCATAAAAGTGCAGATGCGTCTTAACTCATCTTCATCCTTGATTTCCAGTTCTCTTAAAAGCGAATCGCCGTTTTCATCATTTTTATAATATTTAGACTCTTTCAGCTCTTTTAACAAGTCTCCGCTGATATCCCCCTTATTTTGAACAACATGGTTATATATTTTTTCAAAAGATAGTTGCAGACAAAGAATTGCAAAGAGAATCGTCTGACCGGTCTGATCCAATTCTGCTTGTGTTCCATAAATTTTTTTCAGTAGAAGATACGCATTAAAAAGCCGTTTGATGCCCCTAGGATTGGAGCCGATTGAACAACTTATCAGTTCTTTATAATAATCAATGACGCTCCCTCTTGTCGTATCATTTAACTCAAGACCCATCCGTTCCAGAATATCCTGGATAAATTTGTCCATGTTGTAGAGGGCAACTGGCATTTTAAAGGGTACCTGAATAATTTTATCAAAAAAGGCTTTTCCCTTTTCATCATCCAGCTTATTCTGATATTTTTCAGCAATCCCCTGGGACACTACCTGATAATCAATCGCCAGAATGAAAACGCAGTTTTCACAGTCCAGAAACAACTTTAATACTTCCAGCATTTCGACCGCTTTGACAGGATTTAAGCGATCCAGGTCATCCACGAAAATGACAACCCGATCCTTGTTATTATTCCTTATGGCATTGTTGATACAATCCTGAAACTGCTGTTTAAGCTGACCGAGAGCTGCTGACAAATCAATTTCTTCTTTTTCTTTTTTCTTTTCAGTTACTACATCTATCGTTTTTTCCAAATTATCAGCAATTCGCCCGGATATTGTCATATCCACCGCCATCAGGGCCCCTTCTTTCAGGTATTTCCCGACAAGGTTCAGTGTATTTGCCACTGCTTTTTTGGTTGTCTCATCCTGTGAAGGCAACGTCTCGATAAGCCTTTTAATCAGGGACAGCGATAATGTATCCCCCATGTTAAATTGTGAATACTGCCAGGTGTTAAACCATGTCGTCACTACCTTTTCTTCTATCTGACAGCGGATCATATTCATAAAGCTGGTTTTTCCACTTCCCCAGTCTCCCTGAATGGCGATCGTCATGGGCGTATCACACTCAAGAATAAATTCTGATAATCCGTCAATATACTTGTTAATTTCAAATAAATCCTCCTCAATAGACATGGCCGGTAGATCGGTAAAACCTTTTTTCATCACGATATCCTCCTTTTTGTTAACTAAAGTATATTTACATTTATTTATAAACGCCAAATTATTTGGCAATAAAAGTTAACGCTGCCTTCATTTTCTGCGCAATCAGAAAGCACTATTAATCCCCTCAAGACCAACATCAATCAGCATTTCCGCAAATTCATTCTGATCAATGAGTCGCACTTCGTCTGCCTGAGCTTTGCTTTTCGCATCATCCGTAAATTCAGCTGAGGTGATTACCCAGGTCAAACGAGTATAGGGGTCATCCCGTTGATCTTTTTGCTCTTTATATTTTGCAATTTGTTGTACCGCCCAATCCGATGTTTGACCATCATGGTGTTTCACCTGTACATAAATAATCACCTTGAACAGTTCAAAAATCGCCACAACATCCGCATCCGCCCCGTCCTCTTTGCCGGATTCATTTTTAGCCGGGATATAGGCTTCAGTTGCCCCAATTTTTTTTAGATACCAGAGCACCAGCTTTTCAAACCGAATATCATCCAATTTATCCAGTATTATTTTTTTCAGATGGTCTCTGATTACTTTACTCGCTTCATCGTGAAAATCAATCGGATTATTTTCTTCATGCCGTCGGACTGCCTCGAGTACATCTTTTTCTAAACCTGTAATCATTGCCGTTGCATTGCGAATCTTCATGCGGGAGATTAATGCTGAGCTGCAATAACCATCTCTTGGAATATTCTGTTTAACCGGCTCAACCTTAATAAAAAAGCCGAGATCAATTTCTTGATCCGTTTTCTTTTCCCATAAAAGCCCATCCTTGCCAAAATAGGCATTTATTTTTGCTGCGTCCAATACTTCTTGGGGAAGTCTGATCATTGGCACCGCAAGATCAAGAATTCGGTAGACTGAGAACTTCCCCCATGAAGGTACAATAACAAGATCCCCCACTTTGAATTCAAACAAAAACTTTCTTAAATTGAAACGCTGTCTGAAATTCTGAGCATAAATATTTGCCATATCTTTTTCAAAATTTTCCTGAATCGTTTTGTCATCAGGGTATGATTCGTATTTTTCTACATAATCGGAAAAGCCAATGGTTAAATAATTCTGCTCAAGTAATGGCTCTGAAACCTCATAACAATGGGAAATTCTGTGCAACCAAACATTCATTTTTATTTCTCCTTTAAATTGATGGTAGTGTCAAGTCTGAAAGTTAAGTGGTGCCTGGCACCAGAGGATCATGCTTATTTAATTGGCTTTTTTTTCTCGATTTTCTTTTGGGTATCTTTCAGACTGTCGATAAAATCCTTCTCCACTGGGGTGAGGTCGAGCTTTGTTCTCTCCCGGTACGTTTCATATTCCAGCTCAGCTTTTGTCTTTGCCTGGTCATGGCTTATTTTTCCGGCGCTGTTTAATAATTCGCTGCCGCTCATTTTAATGAAATCATCGAGCTTTTCGATCCAGTCTTTCATATACATGGGTTGCTGCCGGATTGCCTGCAGCTCGGCAAATTCCAGATAGGCGGTGACCAAGCGGTTTAAGATATTAATTTCATCTTCGCTTAAATAGTTTTTGGCAATGCTGGCGTCAGCTTTGCGGGGCCGTTCCCCATCAAAAGCTGTCATCCCCATAAATTCCGCTTCTCCATTGGCTCTTAGATACACCAGCTCAGCAGCAGTGTGACCATGGGCAGCAACGTGCATTTTGTTCTGAATGGTTTTAAAAAATTCCCGGGTGATTTCGGTATTCGGCTCATAGTCGATACTGGTCGCATAAATGTCCAGTATCTGTCGATAAAATACTTTTTCGCTGGAGCGGATATCCCGAATACGGTTAAGCAGTTCCTTGAAGTAGTTACCGCCACCGGCATTTTTTAATAATTCATCATTCATGATAAAACCCTTGATGATGTATTCTTTCAGCTGTTGGGTAGCCCAAATCCGAAACTGGGTACCCCGGTGGGATTTGACACGGTAACCGACGGAAATGATGACATCGAGGTTGTAGAACTGCACATTGTATGTTTTACCATCTTTTCCAGTTGTTCGGAATTTCCGAACAACTGGGGCTTCTTCCAATTCTCCCTCAGCAAAAACATGTTTGATATGTTCACTGATATTCGATTTACTACTTTGAAAAAGTTCTACCATCTGCATCTGGCTTAGCCAGACGGTATTGCCATCCATGGTGACTTCAATTTTCGTCCGACCGTCTTCGGTCTGGTATAAAAGTATCTCTGATTGAGGCATAGTTGATCTCCTTCAATTCTTAATATTACAAGTGCAAAATTTTTGTCACCCGTTTTCAAACTGCTCGATGCTGTACGACGAGTTTAATTTATGTGTATTTGGCACTGCGGACCACGCTCGACGGTGCCGTAACGCGTAGCGCAATAAGTTAAGGGTGCCGGCACTTAGGGATACTTTTGGCGAACTGACCGGGCCAAACAACCGTGTGTACACAATAACACCAACCCCCGGCTTAAAAGCCCTTTACCTGATAACCGATCATGAATAAAGCCGCCTCCATTGCCCGTATTCGCAGCTCATGATCAAGCTTTTTAAACTCCGATTCGGTTTGGTCGGCAAGTTCTCTTATCAACCAGTTCGCCCGGATGTTGTTTTCAGTATGCCGTTTAGGATTATTGCTCAATTCAGGAAACGGATATCTTTTGCTGCCGGGATTGCGGCGGTTCTCGGCGCTTGGTTTATAAGCACTTTCTTTTCCTTTTCCCCAGGCAAAGGCCAGTTCATCTGGAACTGCTGCCAGTGAAAAGGCTTCGCAGAATTTTCGAACCAATAGCCCCAGAGCCGCACCGACTCGCCCATCGTAGATAATGAAATCATCCATACACAACGAATAGATTTTTGTGAAACCCGCATTCATGATCATCCCAGGTTGATAATAGTCACCGGATGACCGGTCATCGGCCAATCTGGTTTTGATCTGCTTCAAATAGTCACAGATCTCATCACCCAGCCCATCGATTCGTTTATCATTATTTGAAAGCACACCACCCCACTGTAAAACCGCATAGCAATGTTTTCGACAAATTTTGGGGTCCCCATCCTCAAGACTTCTTCTTAAGCCCTGGGACAGACTTGATAATGCCAATGCACTTTTATCAAAAGACTGGCCGCTAATGGGTTCTTCAGTGATGGGATCATGAAAACGGAATGGCCAACAGTAATTTTCATAAGCCGAATAAATGGAGTGGCATTCCCAGGGCCTATTTGGTTTTTTCATCTGATAACCATGGCAAAAGGAATCTGCCTGATCCATCTTCTGCTCCAGCCAGTGCATAAAATCCTGAACAACACTGGTGGTTAAGAATTCGTTCTTTTTCAAGGGTGGCCTCCTTTTTAATTAAGTTCATGAACATTTTTATAGGTGTACCGTAGAAGTAATTCATCACAACTGATTTATTCTGAAAAAGTTTATACGTTGGTGTCAGGTACTGTTACCTCCATGACCAACCGCAATAATCGCCGATAAGTTATAACTCTTGGTATTGTAGTTTTTGCCATCTGATCCAGCTATTCGAAAATTTCGAATAACTGGATTTTCAACCAATTCATTATTAGCAAAAATCTTTTTTAAATGGTAATTAATTGTATGTGTTTCAACATCATACAATACACCCATCATTTTTTGGGATAACCAAATATCTTCGTCGGCATAGATTGCATTGACATCACTTTCGCCGGTGGCAGAAATGAAGGTCAGATATTCAGCAGCTGAACTACGGATGATGTTATTCGTTTTGTCCATTTTGGCTCCTTTCTAATTTTTTGTTAATTCCTCGATCAATTCATAAACCGTTTGGCGACGGACACGGTGATAACTTTTGCGGACGAACAAGCGACCCCATGACTGAATCTATATTCAAACCACAAACCAAAAAGTTAAGTTGTGCCTGGCACTGGAGCCCAATAAACGGATCGGTATTATGGTTATGCTGACATTTCTTTAAATGAACGGCTTTCTGCCTGATTGTACCGATGAGGCACTGATCCAGATGGGACTCGGTCTGGCGGTGGGTCAGATGGATGATCGGCAACTGCTTGACTGGATTATTGATCATGTCTGACACCATCCAGTGGATCTTGTTTTAAATGCACAAAACCTCCATCCCTTTGTGCTCCCTCGGTGATCCGACGACGCTCAGTGCAATAAGTTAAGTCAACAAGTTAAGTGACAGGCACCAGGCCCTATAACTTTGCCGTCTCTTTTTAAAATTCAATTCTGAAAATCAATTTACTATGACTCTCTTTTGCAACCTGGGAACTGATATCAGCACTTCCTTTAACCTTACCTTTGGCCCCCGCCTTCTTAACAGCCATATCCATAGCATATGCTGCTTTTTCAGACATTGTCGTCAGTGATGAACCTGCTATTTCTAAAGTTTCCGATTTGATCGCATTGTTATTTTCAAATCTCATTTCGATTAGCCGCTTAATGTTGCCGTCATGTGCAAACCACTTAAGTTCGGGTCTTTTGGGACTATTACTGCCCTCAAATTGTATTTCTGTCTTTCCTCTTCGATGACTACTTTCCTTTTTTGACATATTCTGTTCGAATTTTTCAGCTGTCGAAACTCCTTGATCTACAAAATTGACCTCTTCACTAAATTTCTTTTCTTTATTTTTTAAATTTGATTCCATGTTCGATTCACTTATTTCAATTGAACAACGCTTTGCGCCTAATGAAAAAGCAATATGTTTCAACTCAGCAATTCTTTCTTCATGTGCTCTCGTAAAAACATAATCCGCTTTGATAAATCGATTACTGTCAAAACTATCCACACAATAAACGGCGTCGCAGGTCACCATCGGGATGAACTGTAGCCCACTCTTTTCTATTGCGTTATCATAAAGATAGAGAATTTCAATATCATTTTCTTTGCCAAGCCAACCAATTGAACCCTCACAGACATCAATACCACGTCTCACCGCATCATCAACAATCATAATTATGTTGGGAGTGTTAAAATCTGGACTACAATAAAATTCAGGGAAAATTGGACTATATTTTTTTAACCGGCGTAAATAACTGTCATTTACCGTTTTATCAGATAAAAACTTGGCACCTTTTTGAATGTTTTCGGTCGCTTTTTTCCCAGCATCGTATGTCTTCTGTAAACTATTTGAAACGATTTCTAGACTTTTTTTAGGATCGATAAGTTTCTTCATGGAATAATTCCTTTCACAACAAAATTTTTAATCATTAAAGCGGCCCGTACCGTAACCCCAGTTCCAACACTCACTACATCATTGCACAAAACCTCCGTCCCTTGTGTTGCCCAGAGGGGCATATCACAAACCTGTGATTGCTGTTTTTATCATTGAAGTTGTTATTGAGGTTGCAATTTCTTTTACCGCATCCAGTACAAACGGAATACCTTTTGTGGTAATTGTATCCTTTGTTTTGTTCCAAACTGTGTCGCTTTTGATTTTTTCTAAAAATTCGTGTCCATCCCATGTTAATCTTCCCACACCAAATTGCAGCAATTCACCATCACCATATTGCCCTTTATAGTCATAGAGCAAACCTGCGTCGTGTAAAACAGCACAGTGATAACCAATTGTTTTCATGTCATAGCCATCAATTTCTATTTCATTACTATGCAACCAGGTATCAACATATTTTTCTTCAACGGTCAATAGTATTTTTCTTATAAGTTCCATATCTCTTTTCAAAATCTTCCTCACAATCTTAAATAATAGGCTAAGTATTTTACTGAAAAACAAATGACAAATTCAGACCAACCCAACCTTCAAATTCACTTATTGATTTGTTTCATTTTTATTTCTTAATTTGTTAATTTCATAAGGTGTGATTTTTCCTGCTTGATAGCTTTTTACAACTTCTTCAATCGCAGTGCCATTTCTATTTAACAACAATTGCTTAAGACGATCAAACTCTTCCTGATTGACAAATCTACTTCCAAATTTCGTTTCCACATTAAATGGTTTGTCTGTTACTTTGAGTTCACTCGGGAATTGAATAATCTCGATCAGCTTTTCAACAAACGCAACTATCACTGAGATATCTTCATTTATTTTATCATATTTTATAAATTCAAATAAATTTTCTTGCAGCGATATTATTTCCGCTTTAATTTTTTCCAAATCCCCCACAAACAGTTTTTTTACACTATCAATTGTTCCCGAACTAAAACCAAAATAGCGGTGTGTGTTGATAAAACCGAGATTTGCCAAAGCTTCGCACAAGTGCTTATTGACAAAGGTTACAAAACATTCATGTAAATTAAGATTGCCTTTTATATTTAACTGATTGAATTTCTTAATAATATGCACATATACATCAATATCAGGCAACAGCACATAATTTAATGTCCTTATTACCTTTTCATCGATTGAGTCTATTTTTTCAATGTCAAAATATAAATCGACGAGTTCTTTTACATATTGATCCCCATCAACTATAATGTACACAAGAGG
>NZ_DJGY01000051.1:0-10377 GCF_002435675.1 Acetobacterium sp. UBA5834
ATTTAAATTATACAGGAAGCTTTTGATCTGGTCATTAAAAAGCAAACACATTTCTGCTGTTTGCTTTTTTTATTCCCCTGCTCCTGATTAGATGCTATAATTATTCTAAATTACCGAAAGGATGCTCAGCTATGGAAAAAATACCCAGAATTTTATTAGTATTAACCGGCGGAACCATCGGCAGCGCTGTCAATGATGGCTGTATCGATGTTGATTCCCGTCGCAGCGACGACTTACTCGCCATCTACAACGAACAAAGCAATTGTCAAGTCGAATTTGAGGTCGTCCGTCCCTTTAATATTCTCAGTGAAAACGCCGAACCAAAACACTGGCTAAAAATTATAGAAACCCTGCAATCCCATCGTCTTTGCGACTATGATGGTGTCATTATTGCCCACGGATCGGATACCCTGCCCTATACCGGGGCCGCCCTTTCCTATGGTCTTGACAGTCCTCTGATTCCGATCGTTTTAGTGGCTGCCAACTACGCCATCGGCCAACCAAACAGCAATGCCATCGCCAATTTTTCAGCCGCAGTGGCCTTTATCATAAATATGAAGCTGCCTGGTTTTTATACCCTTTATGAAAATAGCGATCATATTATTTATGTCCACCTGGCCACCCGGCTTCAGGAAGCGGATTGGCTACGGGATGACTTTACCAGTTTCGGAGATCCTTTAGGCGTTTTTGATCATCGGGGACTGTGCTGTGTCCCCAGTCCTAAAAATCCGTCCATGCTCAAGCTTTATAATCCGGCTCCTGATTGTGTCCCCACCATTGCCGAATTTCGTAATGAAGTATTGGCGCTGCGTGCCTATCCCGGTTTAAACTATGAGGTGATCAACCTGCATAACCGTCCAATCCGGGCTGTCCTTCACTCCCTATACCACTGTGGCAGCGGTAATGTTACAGGGGAAAACGGAACATCGCTCCTGTCCTTTATCAAAAATAATCCCCAGGTCGATCATTATCTGATTTCCTACAAAAATATACAGGGCGATCTTTATGCGTCCTGTCGGGAACTGATTGCCGCTGGCGGCATCCCTCTGGAAAATATTTCCTTTGAGGCTGCTGTCACCAAATTGAATTTTGCCTACAACCAGCAGGAATATGCCCCGCTAAACTATGTAAAACGGGAATTTTTCTATGAATTTCTGCGAGATGCCAAGGAAAATGGGTATGTAATCTAAGCATTCGATTGCTAAAAATCTAATGATACTGAAGGAGACTGCTATGTATGATGTTGCTATAATCGGCGCCGGTATTATCGGAACCTCGATCGCCCGAGCGTTAAGCCGTTACAAATTATCTGTTGTTGTTTTTGATAAGGAAGATGATGTGTCGATGGGGGCCACTAAAGCCAATTCAGCCATTGTCCATGGCGGCTTTGCCGAATCCCACACCAAAGTAAAAGGAGGTCTGTGCTACAAGGGCCGCAAGCAATTCGATCAGCTAAACGAGGAGCTTAACTTTGGCTTTGAAAAAATCGGATCGCTGGTATTGGCCTTTGAAGAAGAGCAATTGGCAAAACTCCAGGAATTATATGAAAACGGCCTGGCCAATGGTGTCGACGATCTGGAAATTCTTAATCATGACCAGATTATGGCCATGGAACCAAATGTCAACCCAGCTGTCAAATACGCCCTGTATTGTAAAGGGGCTGGCATCTGCTCACCCTACGAAATGGCCATTGCACTGGCCGAAAACGCCGTTGCCAATGGTGTTAAGCTGTTGTTGAACACCGAAATTACCAGCATCCAAAAAAACACTGACGGCTTTTCCCTGACTGACCAAAATGGCCAACAGTACCAGTCGCATTATGTGATTAACGCTGGCGGTATATCCTCAGACGCCGTCTCAAAAATGGTTGGTGTTGATTATTTCACCATTACCCCCCGCACCGGTGAGTACATCCTGATGGTACGGGGCTCTGCCAGCATCATCAATACGGTCTTATTCCAAATGCCCACAAAAATGGGCAAAGGAATCCTTGTCACCCCAACCTATTTCGGCAACCTGCTGATCGGTCCGGATGCGGTCAATGAAGATACAGTTGACAAATCCACCCATGCCGAACGGCTCCTGAAAATTTTTAATGAAGCCAAACACACCACCGACAAATTAAACATAAAACAGTTCATCCGTAGTTTTACCGGCGTTCGGGCAGTCAGCTCCACCGACGACTTTATTATTGAAGCCACCCCCGTGACCGGATTTATAAATTGCGCCGGTATTCAATCTCCGGGTCTGACGTCTTCACCAGCTATTGCCGAGATGGTTCTGGGCCTTTTAAAAGAGCTGAACTGTCCCTTTGAAGAAGACCCCAGCTTCAATCCTTATCGGGCTCCGATTATTACCCGCACTGAATTAAAACCGGTGAAAGAAATCCAGCCGCTGGTGGACATGGCCTCCAGCCCGGAAAGAATAATCTGCCGCTGCGAACAAGTCAATGAAGCGACTATTATTGATGCCATGAACCGGGGTATTCCCGTAACCACCGTTGACGGCATCAAACGACGTACCCGGGCAGGCTGCGGCTGGTGTCAAGGAACCTTCTGCCGTCCCCGGGTCGCTGAAGTAATGGAAAAGGTGCTTGGTCATGCGATTGATGCCGGGTTTGACGTGGAACACAGCGGCGTCAATCGGGTGGGAAAAAACGAAATCGTTGACTATATAAAAAAACATAGCGATTGACCGATTCTGCCCTTGTCCTTCGTTATCGGGACGATAACGCACGCATCGGTGTGAACAAACTTAAAAAAGAGCTACAGTCTTAATAAAACTGCGGCTCTTTTTTAGTGTCAGCCTGCGATTGCGCTGATTTAACTGGCCTATAGACGTGATTTATTGATCATTCTTTAAGAAAAACGATAACTCCGACACTTTTACAAAAATTTTCGTTGACAAAATACCTGCAACCGTTTATAATCACAGTAAATGAAAGAATATTTACTAAAATAATAGTAAATAAAATATCATATACTAAAAATTGGTTTTGAATTTGTCGCTCATTTAATCGTTATTTTTATTGTAATCGCAGTCAAAATATGAGATTGTCAGCAACTTTGTTAAAACTGATCAATGATTCATTCCAGATAAACTAAGGAGGCTATACACTATGTTAACTGTAAAAGAGAATTTAAAAGAAGTCATGACCGGTGGAAATCCAGATCGTTTTGTCAAACAATATGAATTTCTGGAAATGATTATGAGCGTACCATCTGGTCGTATCAAACCCCAAATCGGTGGCGAAGTAATCAATGAATGGGGTATTACCATCCGTTGGCCAGAAGGTCAACTTGCCTCTTTCCCAGTACACGATGAACAACATGTTGTTCTTAAAGATGTTACTGAATGGAAAGAATACGTTAAAGCTCCAAGCATGGAACGACCTGCAGGGGCGTGGGATCAGGCCATTGCTGACGCTAAGGCCGTTGATCGTGATAATAAATATGTTGCGGCATTCATCGCTCCCGGTTTATTTGAAATGACCCATTATCTGATGGGTATGGAAAATGCCCTCATGAGTTTCTACGAAGAACCCGAAGCCATGCATGAACTGATCGATTATTTAACCGAGTATGAGCTGGATTATGCTAAAGCGTTGGTTGAAAATCTGCACCCTGATGCAATTTTACACCATGACGACTGGGGCAGCCAGATTTCCACCTTCCTTTCGCCAGCAATGTTTGAAGAATTCTTTTTAGAATCCTACAAAAAAATCTATGGTTTTTACAAAGCTAACGGTGTTGAACTGATTGTTCACCATAGCGACAGCTATGCCGCAACCTTAGTTCCATATATGATTGAAATGGGTATTGATATCTGGCAGGGTGTTATGACAACCAATGACATTCCTAAAATGATCAAAGAATACGGCGGACAAATCACCTTTATGGGTGGTGTTCACAGTGGTGTCATCGATCATCCTGAATGGACAAAAGAACAAATTGATGCCGAATTTGCCCGAGCCTGCCGTGAATCTGGAAAACTGTACTTCATCCCAGGCGCTTGTCAGGGGCTGCCCGTTTCTTCCTTCCCGGGCGTTTACGAAGCCTGTGATGAAGCCATCGAAAAAATGACCAAAGAACTATTCTAGTCTAAAGCAATTTAACAATCCATACTCTGAAAGAGTGGTAAAATTAATATCCAGAGGAGAGATAAAATGATAATTATCGGAGAAAAAATTAACGGTGCGATTCCTTCCACTGCCAAAGCCATCGCTGCCAAAGATGGCGAATTTATCAAAAATCTGGCCAAGATCCAGGCCGAAGCTGGCGTCGATTATATCGATGTTTGTGCTTCTGTTGATGATGATATCGAACTGGAAACCATGAAATGGCTGATTGATCTGGTTCAGGAAGTCACCGATATCCCCATTGCTGTGGATAGCCCCAATGTCTATACCTGTATCGAATCGATGAAATACTGTAACAAACCAGGTTTGTTCAACTCCGTATCCCTTGAAGGCGATAAAGTCGATGCTGCATTTAAAGCCATTGCTGATACCAAATGGGAATGTGTGGCGCTGCTTAACAGCGATAAGGGCATTCCTAAAACCGCTAAAGACCGTCTGGATGTCTTTGCTGATTTAATGGCCAAAGTCAAAGAATACGGCATTGATCCGTCAAGAATGCACATCGATCCATTGGTTGAAATGCTCTGTACATCCGAAGATGGCATTGCTATGGTTGTGGAAGTAATCAAAAGCATTAAAGAACAATACCCCACCATTCATGTGACCGGCGCCGTCAGCAACATCTCATTCAACCTGCCTGCCCGAAAAATGGTCAACATGGGCTTTACCGTTCTGGCCATGAATGCTGGACTGGACAGTGCCATCCTTGATCCGACCAATGGTGACCTGATGGGAATCATCTATGCCACTGAAGCGCTGCTGGGCGAAGATGACTACTGTATGGAATATATCGGCGCTTACCGTGAAGGAATTTTCGGTCAGAAAAAATAGTCGCTTGTAACGAAGCCTCATTATAAAACTGTCAAACAAATTCTGTCAGCTGATCACACAATCAGCTGACAGACACTAATATTTATTATAATTACTGAATAGGAGAAAGAAATGTCAAAAATTCAAGAAGTTAAAGAAAAAGTAGAAATTGGTAAAACGAAACTGGTTCCTGGACTGGTTCAGGAAGCATTAGATGAAGGTAGCTCTGCAGCTGATATCCTGCAAGCCATGGTTGACTCGATGGGTGTTGTCGGGGAAAAATTCTCATCTGGAGAGATCTTTGTTCCAGAAATGCTAATCGCTGCTAAAGCGATGGCCAAAGGTGTTGATGTGTTACGTCCGCTGTTAGCTGGTGATACTTCAAACTCTTTAGGAACCTGTATTATTGGAACCGTTGCTGGCGACTTACATGATATCGGTAAAAACCTGGTTTCAATGATGATCGAAAGTGCTGGCTTTACCATGGTTGACCTGGGTGTGGATGTTCCTGCTGAACGTTTTGTTGAAGCCATCAAAGAAAACGAAAATGTTACCCTGGTAGCCTGCTCCGGTCTGTTAACAACCACTATGCCAGCTCTGAAGGAAGCCGTTCAAACCATTAAAGCCAGTGGCCTAGACGTTAAAGTCATCGTTGGTGGTGCACCTGTAACTCCTGAATATGCAGCTGAAATTGGTGCCGATGGATTTGCTCCTGATGCTGGTAGCGCCGCTGTTAAAGCTAAAGAAATGGTTGCATAAGCGACAAACAATTAATTAGCCCCTTAATTTAATAACGCTATAAAAAAAGAGAAACCACACGGTTTCTCTTTTTTTGTGCTTGAAATGTCCCTATTTATTACAAAAAAACTTTTTTATGCCAATCCTACCAGTTTTCCGGCGATTGGCAACCATAATGTAGCCAGACAAACAAAAGCAATTTGAAGCCAGATTGCGGCCTTAGGCATATCCGTCATTTTGTAATAGCCAGCAGTATAGGTAATGAGTGGTATGGTGTCAATGGGGAATAAATAACAGTTACCGGCACATAAGCCAAGCGCAATGATCAGTAAAGCTGGATTGATTCCGGTGGTGGCTGCCAAACTGATAATAACTGGCGTCAACACCCCAATTAAAGCTGGAGCCACAGGAACAATTAGCATGATCACAAAGCACATGACTGAGACAAAGAAAACCCCACCCATTAGTGAGAATGATAAAGACGATGGTAATACATAGTTGACAAACCATTCGCTGACACCGTTTGCAACGATGGTATTGGCAATACATAAAACCGTTCCGATCAGAATAAATGAAATCCAGCTGACCGCTTTCATATAGCGATCCCAGGTGAGGACGCGAATTCCCGGCAAAAAGAAAGAGACACAGCCAAACAGGGCTACCACAGTTACTTCAATAAACGGATAAAATGAGCTGAGCAGCCAGAAGAAAATCATGACCAGACCAATCACAATAACTTTCAATTCCCGACTATCAACTTTTTCTTTAACCTCGATCTCCTCCAGGTAACTCGCAATCTCCATTTTATCAATCTCTGCCGGAGGAAATATTTTCGTCAAGATGAACCAGGCCAAGGGCACCATCACGATTACAATCGGAATACCACAGGCCATCCACTGAAGAAATGTTATCTGAATTCCCGCCTGGCTTTGCAACAATCCAATTGTCAAGATGTTAATGCCGCTACCCGCTGGAGTCATCAGTCCCCCCAGCATCACGGCAATTGGAATCCCCATCATCAGTGATTTTGCAGTCTGGGCACGATCATCCTCATTAACAAAGAGTTTGAGAAAACTGGCGCCGATCCCCATAAACACCACCACCGATGGTACGTCTGTCACGATGGAGGATACCAGGGCTCCAGCCACCATAATGGCCAGGACACAGGTTCTAACGTCTCGGCCAAATTTTTTAAGCAGGGCGTGCAAGATCCGTTGAACAATCGGCGTCGAGGTCACCGCCTCCGCCAGACCGAATGATGCCAATACAAAAAATAAGATCGTGTTGGTAAAGCCGCTTAATCCGGCAGTCAGATTTTTTGTAACTCCCAGGGTTGGCAATAGCGCCAGACACAGAAAACAAATAACCCCAACCGGCAGTGCTTCAGTAATCAGCATGATTAAAAAGAACAGCAACAGCCCGATGGTAATCAGTCCCTTATCTGTCAAACCCATTGGTATGGGTAGAAAAAAAACGGCGATCAGCACGGCAATGCTTATGATCAATCCGATTATCTGTTTTTTATTCATAATCCACCTCTGTCGTATTTTTAAACGCTAGCTATTCTGTTGTCCCCCAACATATCGCTATTCGCTCTATGAAACAAATAAGAAGCCAATCAATTGATTTGAATATGGCTTCTTATTTTTCTGTAATTATTTTACTGTCATCATTTTAACGTCTATTATTCTGCGATTTGTTTTCTGGCGTTGATTTCAGCCTGATATTGAGTCACTTTATCTTTGGTTAAACGGTATCCAAAGGTTAACAGAACCGCGCCAGCCAAAACTGTGCAACCAGGAATGGTGCAGAATAAGGTTGTAATACCAGCTTTTAATTCTGGAGTGGCAGTTGCTGGATCCATTTTGGCAACGAAACCGACTGAAGCCAGCATGGCTGGAATGATTAAACCTTTGAAAAAGATCGCCAGTTTCAGTGGTAAATTCGATAATCCCATGACCCAGCTTGATGCTGCTTTTCCTGTTTTCCATTCACTGTAGATTGATGCATCACCATATAGTGCCACCATCAATGCGTACAGGAATCCTAAGAAGAACTGCGCACAGGAAAGGACAACCAGAACCATGGTGATGTTACCAACAACGAATTGAGTAACAATCAAGAATACACCTAAACCGTAACAGCCAATCAGTGCGGCTGTTCGTGTTGATACTTTAGCCGCTACATATTTACTTAAATAAGAGCCAATTACCGCCATAATATTAGCAACCAGTAAGTATACACTAAACATTGCAACATCGTTTGCTACATAGGTAAAGAAGTAAACTGCTGAACCGGCACAAACAAAGTTAACTATCCAACGGGCGACATCTGCTAACAGTAATACTAACAAATGTGGGTTCTGAACCAATGATCGAGCCATATCGCCAATGGAAATTTTTTCTTTTTTTGCAGTGTTTGTATTTGCTGTTCCATCTTCAATTGTTGCTTCATATCCACTTGTCAGTTTGAAGTGGATGAAATAGCCTAACCAGTAAACACATGCCATGGCAAATGCCGAAATCGTGAACCCAAGTACTGGGTTTTTAACTAATTCGCCAACCCATAAAATAGTGGCTAAGCCCATTGCTGAGAAAATAATTTTCCCAACATTTGCATAAGCGCCTCGTGTTGCCGATAATTGTGTTCGATCATCAGGTGTCGTTGAAATTGTTGGAATAAGTGCTATATTTGCAACGTAAGAAAAGTTCCAAGCCACGTGTGAAGTAATGAATGCGACACAGATGATAACCATTGGTACGATTCCAGTGCCAATAACCGTAAACATCAATGTGTAGAGAACGACGACCATTGGTGGGATTACCAGTAAATATGATCGGTATTTTCCCCATTTCATTGGTTTAAGAGCATCAATAAATCCACCATAGAACGGTGATAACACCATATCCACTGTACTTGTTAAGGTCATAATTATTGCAGTTGTACCCAAATCAAATTTTGCAATATTTGTTAAAAAATATGCAAAATAAAACACTTCGACATTCGACATCAGAGTAAATCCAAGATCCCCAACACCGAAGAATCTCTTAAGCCCTGAACTCAAGGGTTTTTTTTCCATAAAAGAGCCTCCTCAAAATTTTTAAATGATCGACCAGAGTAAAATTTCCGGAGTATTACCCTCGCCTTTTTTGATCTTTTCAGTAATATTACTAAGACTTACTAAATAGTAACCCTTTACATCAGATTTGTCAAGTATTTTTTATTAAATAATTATCGTTTTACTGTTTTTTTAGTAATTTGCATTATATTATTTTTTTATTTCATACTTTTACGGTTTTTCCTTGTTAATTTTCTCACTTAATGCTAAAATTGCTATGCCACATTGCTTATAAGGAGAATACCAATGCGAAAAATGACCAAGGGCGAGATGACAAAAGAACGCATCTACACGAGTGCCAAAGAACTATTTTATAATCAGGGCTATAATGCCACCACCATTCAACAAATCGCTGATCATTCTGATACTACTTTAGGTTCGATGACCTATCATTTTGCGACCAAAGATACCTTTATCGCTAAAATATTTGATGATTATCTGGATTCGATCCATGAACTGCTCAATCAGAAACTGATCGGATATAAACCCATTAACGCATTTGAAAAACACTTCTACTTAACCATGGTTTGGTATCATTATTTACTGAGTGATCCGCGCGTTAACCATTTTTATTATGAGATCTCTCAAAATGATTCCCTCTATCCATTTCTTCATGGAAAAATGGGTGAAATCTATCATAATTTTGTCAGCGACTATAATTTGCGGATCCGTCCAATTGAATTTGATGCCCTGTTGATTGCCGATTTTGGCGCCAGACGTGAGCTTACCCGGGCTTTTTGTGAGACCCGCATAAAAATGCCAGTGGAAGATTTTTCGATTCTAATTATCACCAATACAGCTCGCTGTCTTGGAATTCCCCAAAAATCGATCTACCGTGTTTCTTATGAAGCGCTTCTGTTTTTCCGGGAAAATGATTTTTCCGAAATTAAATTACTGATTTAAAAAAGGTCTATTCAGAAATTTTCTGAATAGACCTTTTTTTTATTTTGCTTTAAAGGTAATAATCACCCCTTCGGTGACGCTGTTGGCCCAGCTACCATCGCTGGAAAAAACGATGTGCTGTCCTTGAACAATGGGTACGATTGATGCCAGCTCATAGCCTTTCTCATCGTATTGATTACAG
This sequence comes from Acetobacterium sp. UBA5834, assembly GCF_002435675.1. Lineage (NCBI taxonomy): Bacteria > Bacillati > Bacillota > Clostridia > Eubacteriales > Eubacteriaceae > Acetobacterium > Acetobacterium sp. UBA5834. The sequence continues at coordinate 9,889 of NZ_DJGY01000051.1, forward strand.
AGATCCTCAATCTCCTGGGCTAATTCTTCTGTTTTACATTTTCTAAAGCCCTTGTTATAGTCATTTCCGACTGACTCCACCTTATTACAAATGGTTACACTGATATACTTTTTCATTAACTTTCCCCCAACACTATTTATGACTCTATTGTATCACAAATGCCGCTGAAGATCGAACGGAGTTTTTTATCCCCCCTTTGGCAAATAAAAAGCCGCCTCTCAAGAGAGGCGGCAAGATTGACCAAAAATATTCGTATTTACCTGACGCTATCGAACTGATCAAACAGCACCGCTAAAATATTTTTGGTATTATTATATGTTTAAGGTTTTTATTACAGCTTTTTCAAGAATCCTATCCATACAAGGACATTCGTCTCAAAATCTGCATTTGCTCTGTTTTAAGCTATTAGTCTTCCAACATTTTGGCAACAACACCAGAACCAACAGTACGGCCACCTTCACGAATCGCAAAACGTAAACCTTCTTCGAT
>NZ_DJGY01000030.1:0-71909 GCF_002435675.1 Acetobacterium sp. UBA5834
GCTTTTAATTTGACGGACAACAAGATAATCAGAAGACCTTGTAGATTGCTGCAAGGTTTTTTGAATAATTAAAAGCTTTCTAAATGTTATGAAAACCAATAGTGTGAACACCTTAAGGACCCTGTTAAGAAAGAAAGGAAGAATAATGAGTCAAAATACAAAAATATCTGGCTGTGGCTGCCACGGTGACCAGCCCAACCCTTTCACAGAACTGACCCCGGTGCTGGACCGCTACGCCGACATCCCCGGAAGCCTGATCACGATCCTCCAGAAAGCCCAGGAGCTGTACGGCTTTCTATCCGTCGAGCTGATGCGCCATATCGCTGCCGAAACCCACACCGCCATTGCCAAAGTTTACGGGGTGGCCACCTTTTACACCCAGTTCCGCTTTAAACCGGTGGGGAAATACTTGATCATGCTGTGTCAGGGCACAGCCTGTCACGTCAATGGCTCCAAAATGGTGGAAGAAGCCGTGATGGACTATCTCGAGATCACCGAAGGCGAAACCACCCCTGACGGGTTGTTCACTCTGAACAACGTTGCCTGTCTGGGCTGCTGCAGCTTATCCCCGGTGATGATGATCAACGATGACACCTACGGTCAGCTGACCAAAGACAAGGTCACCCATATTCTGGCGGAGTTAAAAGAAAAGGCCAGTGATGATACAACGGATTCAGAGACCAGTGTTCAGGAGGTAACCGTATGAAAATTATCATCGGATCAGGCAGCTGCGGCATTGCCGCCGGCGCCCATAAGGTACAGACTGCCTTTGAAGCCATCATTGCTGAAAAAGGTCTCGTTCTGAGTGTTGAACAAACCGGGTGCATCGGCACCTGTTACCTGGAACCGATCGTTGACGTGGTTGACGATGCTGGCAAGAAGATCACCTTTGTCAATGTCACCACTGAAGATGCCAGGCGGATCATTGACGACTATGTCGTCGCCCAACAAGAATTGGCGGATTTACAGATCTCCCAGGATGACCTGACGATGATCGGCAAACAGAAGCGGATTGTCCTGCGCAACTCCGGGATCATCGATCCCGAACGGATTGATGACTATCTGGCCGTTGACGGTTATCAGGCAGCAAAAAAATGTCTCACTGAAATGACTCCCGAAGCCATCATCGAGACTGTCAAAGTCGCCGGCTTAAAAGGCCGGGGCGGCGCCGGTTTCCCGACCTGGTTCAAATGGGACGCCGCTAAAAAATCCCCCGGGACCACCAAATATATGGTCTGTAACGCCGACGAAGGCGACCCCGGGGCCTTCATGGACCGCTCCGTCCTCGAAAGCGATCCCCATGCCCTGATCGAAGGGATGCTCATCGGCGCCCGGGCTATCGGCGCCAATGAAGGCATCGTCTACGTCCGGGCCGAATATCCCCTGGCCATCGTGAGGCTCCAGAAAGCCATCGATCAGGCCCGGGCCAAAGGCTATCTCGGCAACGACATCTTCGGCACCGGATTCGCCTTCGATCTGCGCATCAAAGCCGGTGCCGGCGCCTTCGTCTGCGGCGAAGAAACTGCCCTGATTGCCTCATTAGAAGGGGAACGGGGGATGCCACGATTAAAACCCCCCTTCCCGGCCCAGAAAGGCTACTGGAACAAACCCACCAACATCAACAACGTCGAAACCTTTGCCAACGTCCCCTGGATCTTCCGTAACGGCGGTGACGCCTATGCCGCCCTGGGCACCCAGGAAAGTAAAGGCACCAAAGTCTTTGCCTTAACCGGCAAGGTCAAAAAAGGCGGTCTGGTGGAGATCCCCATGGGCCTGACCCTAAAAGATGTCATTTTTGATATCGGCGGCGGCATCAAAGCGGACAAAGCCTTTAAAGCCGTGCAGATGGGCGGACCCTCCGGCGGCTGTATCCCCGCCAGTCTGCTCGACACCCAGATCGACTACGCCGAAATCACCAAAACCGGAGCCATCATGGGTTCCGGCGGGATGGTCGTCATGGACGAAACCACCTGTATGGTCGACATGGCCCGGTTCTTTCTCGACTTCACCTGTAAAGAATCCTGCGGCAAATGTACCTACTGTCGCGTCGGTACCACCCGGATGCTGGAAATCCTCGACCGGATTACCCAGGGCGAAGGCCGGGATGGTGACATCGAACTGCTCGAAGAACTCTGTTACAAGATCAAAGACGGTTCCCTGTGCGGCCTGGGTCAGACTGCCCCCAACCCGGTGCTGACCACCATCAAATATTTTAGAAACGAATATGAAGACCATATTTATCATCATAAATGCACCGCCAAAAGCTGCAAGCCGCTGTTAACCTACACCATTGACAAAGAAAAATGCGTCGGCTGCGGGGCCTGTAAGAAAAACTGTCCCGTTACGGCCATTACCGGCGAAAAGAAGCAGGTCCATGAAATCAATCAGGATCTTTGTATCAAGTGCGGCAAATGCGCAACCGTCTGTAAATTTGATTCCGTCATCATTGACTAGAAAGGAGTGGGAGAATGAAAAAATTTAAACTGAACATCGATGGAAAAGAAGTCACCGGTACCCCTGGCCAAACCATTTTAGACGTCGCCCGGGAAAATGCAATTGAGATCCCCACCCTGTGCTATGACGAACGCCTGGAGATCTATGGATCCTGCGGACTCTGCGTCGTGGAGGTTGCCGGCATCCCCAAGATCTTAAAAGCCTGTGCCACTGAAATCAGCGACAACATGGTAGTCAGCACCAGGACCCCCCGAGTCATTGAATCCCGCAAAACCAACCTGGAGCTGCTGCTTTCAAAACATATCGGCGACTGCGTTGCCCCCTGTAAACGGGCCTGTCCCGGCACCACCGACTGCCAGGGCTATGTCGGTTTAATCGCCAATGGCGAATTCGAAGAAGCCTTAAAGCTGATCAAAGAACAATTGCCCTTACCCGGTGCCATTGGCCGGGTCTGTCCCCATCCCTGTGAAGATGCCTGCCGTCGCGGCGACGTCGATCAACCCATCGCCATTGCCTGGCTCAAACGGTTCGCGGCCGACTTTGATATGACCCATAACATGTTCATACCGGAAATTGCACCAGCCACCGGCAAATCCATCGGTATCATCGGTGGCGGCCCCGGCGGCCTCACCGCCGCCTACTACCTGATCCAGTCCGGTCATGCCGTCACCATTTATGACGCCATGCCCAAAATGGGCGGGATGCTGCGCTACGGGATTCCCGAGTACCGCTTACCCAAAGGCGTCGTTGACGAAGAAGTGGGACTCATCGAAGCCATGGGCGTTGTCTTTAAAAACAACACTCGCATCGGCGTTGATCTTCCCTTTGAGACCATCCGCAACACCCATGACGCCGTCTATATCGCCCTGGGTGCCTGGACCAGCTCCGGCCTCAGATGCGACGGCATCGACGCTACCGGTGTCATCGGTGGGATTGAGCTGCTCCAGCAGGTCGCTAACAACGAACCGATTGTCCTTGGCGAAAAAGTCGCCATTGTCGGCGGCGGCAACACTGCCATGGATGCCTGCCGGACAGCTATTCGTTTAGGTGCCAAAGAAGTCTATAACATCTACCGCCGCACCAAAGCCGAAATGCCGGCTGAGGAAATCGAAATCAGCGAAGCTAAAGAAGAAGGGGTGATCTTTAAAAACCTGACCAACCCCATTGAAGTCATTAAGGGTGACGACGGCCAGATTGTCAAAATCCGGCTCCAGAAAATGGCCCTGGGTGAACCCGATGCCAGCGGCAGAAGAAGTCCAGTCCCCATCGAGGGCGAAGAAGAGATCCTTGATATCGATACCCTGATTCTGGCCATTGGCCAGGGCATCAACCCGGATGGCATCGGCACAGCGAAAACAGAAGAAAACAGTGATGACAACCGTCTGGCGCTGACCAAATGGAATACCGTGCTGGCCGACGAACAGACATTTCGGACGAATCTGGATGGCGTGTTTGCCGGCGGCGACTGCATCAACAGTGGTGCCTCCATTGTCATTAAAGCCGTTGGTGATGCTAAAAAAGCCGTGCCCTTTATCGAAGGCTATTTAAACGGCGAAAGCATTGCCTACCACGAACCCTATTACGTCATAAGAGAAGCGGTCGATCAGGACTATCTCGAAAGCATCAAGAAAAACAAACGCCCGGCAATGACCTATTTAACCCCAGACGCCCGCAATGATAACTTCCTGGAAGTGGTGGAAGGCTATAATCCCCTTCAGGCCGTTGAAGAAGGCAAACGCTGTCTCGAATGTGGTTGTCAGGATTACTTTGAATGCAAGCTGGTATCCTATGCCAACGCGTATGAGGTTAAACCCGAACGCTTTAAGGGCAAGAACCCGGAAGCCAAGATTCAGGACGACCATCCCTTTGTGATCCGGGACAACAGCAAGTGCATCACCTGCGGCCTCTGTGTCCGGGTCTGCGACGAAATCGTCGGCGCCGAGGCCCTCGGCCTGGTCGACCGCGGTTTTGAAACCATCGTCGAACCAGCCCTACGCCAACCCTTAAAAGACACCGGCTGCGTCAGCTGCGGGATGTGCATCTCGGTCTGTCCCACCGGTGCTTTAAGAGAAGGGCTCACCGGGATAAAACAGATTCCCCTCGATACCAAAAAGACCGAATCCACCTGCGGCTACTGTTCCGCCGGCTGCCAGATCGTTATCGAATCCAAGGGTGATACCATCATTAAAGCGATCCCCCGGTCAAACCATCAGGACCTCAACCAGGGCGTGATGTGCGGCCGCGGCCGCTTTGGCACCAACCTGGTCCAGTGGGGCGATCGCATCACCACCCCGCTGATCAGAAACAAAGCCGGCGAACTGGAAGAAGCCACCTGGTATGATGCCCTGGTGACCATTGCCAAAAAATCCCAAAGCATCGCCGCCCGCTATGGTGCTGAAGCTGTGAAGATGGGCATCTCACCCAAGTATACCAATGAGGAAATTTATACCTTTGCCCGGCTGGCCGAAGTACTCCGGGCGGAAACCTTCAGCTTTTCCAACCGCAGTCACGGCGGAACAGCTGTCCTCCAGGGCGACTTTCAGATCCGGGACATGGAGGCGATTGTCAGCGCCGATACCATTCTGGTTCTGGGGATGCTGCCAGCGGACAATCCGATTGTCAAGTATAAGTTGATCCAGGCATCAAAAAATGGCGCAACAATCATGGCGATCAATCACCGCGAAAGTGGCTATGGTAAGCTGGGCCGGGAGTTTATCCTTGGTTGTGACCAGTTGCCATTTTTAGGAGAAATTACCAAACATGTGCTGGAAAACAGCAAAGTCAAAAGAGATCTTGCAAATCTGGAGCTGCTGAAAACCTCGCTTTTTGATTTTGATATCTGCGAGGACGCCAGAGCAATCGGCGAAAGCCTAATCCAGGCCAAAAATCTGGTGATGGTTATCGGGGACAAGTACGTCACCGAAGAAGCGGCGGCAATGCTCGGCAATCTGCTGGCGCTGCTGGGTAAAGCCGACGGCAAACGCAGCGGGATTTTCCCGGTGGCAACTAAAAACAACAGTCTGGGCCTCAATTATCTGGGGGTGCAAAACACGGCCGCTGTTTTAAGCGAAGCAAAAGCGTTGCTCTTATTCGGCGAAGATCCCAGTACTGATTTAAGCCGATATGATCTCCTGATGGTTCAGGATACCCACCTGACCCAGGCCGCTGAAAAAGCCGATGTGGTACTGCCGGCCCTGGCCTTCCCGGAAGTCAATGGCACCTTTGTCAATACCGAAGGACGGTTGTTAAAAGTTAAAAAAGCCGTTGAGAATCCCTTGGAATTCAGCAACATTGAGATGGCCCAGGCGATTGCCGACATTCTTTCGGCAGATCTTGGTTTGGCCTGCCCGAAAAAAATAAGAAAAGCCATTGAAAAAGATCACCCGGCATTTCGGGAGGTGGAAGCAGGGGAGCTGTTAATGCATTTTGCAGCAGAGCAACCAGGCTTGGCGCTAACTCCCTATGTCGATGGTCGGCTGTTTACGGAACTGCCGGGTACCGATTATCTGATGAATACCGTTCAGGATGAATTGAACAAGTTCGTTAAAGCCTAAAAAATTTAAATTTAAATCTAAAAAAAAAGTTTAAAAGAAATTTCCTGATTGATACATAGGTGATCAATCAGGAATATCTTTGTTAAGAGAAAAATAAAAACAATAGTAACAATTGATGTGGCAGGTCATGCACGATGTAATGATCTAAAGCCGATTATTACATCGTATTACATTTGATCGTTTCATTAAATAAGCTAAACTAATTTTAAAACTTAAAAAAACTCTGTCTCGAAAAAATCAGGATGATCTGATTTCAATCGAGATAGAGTTTTTAAAAATTAACGTTTATAGACTAGCGATTATTCACTTATGCCTGTGGTGATAGCTCAGGTTCTGAAATAATTTCAGATTTCTTTGAGCAAAGTTCTGGCAGCAGGAAAACGAGCACTGCGACGATTGCCATGCAGCCACCAGCCAGGATAAAAAAAAGCTTCATATCAGAACCGGCGATGGGTGTAATAATAAATGTTGGGATTAAAACGCCACCCATTAATTGCAAGGTTGCGGTAAAACCACCGGCGGTACCGGCGTATACTGGTCCGATTTCAGGAAGCTGAATAGGAATTGTCATTAACAAAGGAATCTGGCCAGCCAGAGCAGCACCCGTTAAAAACAGGCTGATGCCCAAAAGAAAACCAGCCGGGGCACTCCAGGCCAGAGCTGCACCGAGGGCAGAAACCATGGCCAGGATCAATAAAACGGGTTTCATTTTACCGACTTTGCTGACGATTAGGGGTGAAATCAGACAACCAACCAAACTGCCAATCAGCATAATTGAACCATAGCCGCCAGCGGCAACGGCATCAATACCGCGACCAACCAGCGCCGTTGGTAAAAAGGAACTGATGGCAATATTACAGGCGACAATTCCCATGAGACAAAATCCAACAATCCAGACCGGGCGACTTTTTGCGACCACCTTAACGGCCATTCCCAAAGTCGCCGTTTCAAAAGCTGAATCGCTGGATGCTGTTTGTTCGGGATTTTTAACCACTAGCAGCCAGAGAATCGTTCCGACAACACTAATGATTGCTGCAAAAATAAATGCACTGGTAATACTTGGGAAAAAGGCGGTTGTTCCCATCCCCAGGGTCATCGCCAAGGTTGATGATGCCAGCAGGATACTCATCATTGAGCTGATTTTTTCTGCAGGAAAATAGCTGCCGATGATTTTTGCGCCGTTTGCATTTAAGAAAGCAGCACCAAATCCAGTTAAGATCATATAAATCAATAGCGTATTTGAATCGGTAGCAGTGACTCGTAAACAAGTCCCAATAGCCGTAATGACTAATGCGATGCCGATAACTTTCTTGATGCCAAATTTATCAACCATTAAACCGGCAATCAGACTGAATAAAATGGCTGGAATCATTGGGGCTGAAAATAAGCTGCTGAATTGGCTCATTGATAAATTGAATTGTTCAATTAATTGCGGTGCCAGGGGGGATAACTGATATTGGGTATAGCTTGGTGAAAATAATGCCAGACAGGCAATCGCCAGAACGATCCAGGAATAGTTTTTGTTTTTCATGTGTTGATCTCCTTAATGAATGGCACGAACAATACCGGAGTATTGTTTGTGCCATCTTAATAAAATTGTCAAAAATTGAATGTGCAATCAGGGGTTAATCGGTTTAATAACGGCCAATATCACAGGCCACCTGATGAGCGGCCGAGGTGGCATCGTAAATATTTTTCGGGGTGACGCAGTCGCCAATCTGATAAAATTCTGGGGCACATGTCGAAAGAGCCAGAGCATCTTCCCGGAGCGGTTTCTGTCCGATAGCATAGATAACCGTATCGGCAGGGATAGTGCGGACGCCGTCAGCATCTTCTACAGTCAGTCCAGTATCAGTGATTTCCAGAGCTTTGGTGGAAACGCAAAGCTTGATATTGGGGTGACGGGTCAGTTCATCGCCCAGCGCCACACCGTGAACCAGTGGGAAGCCGCCGGGTAATTCCATTAAGCCGCCCATCCGGTTGGAGGTGCCTTCAACCGGAGGTGGAGTGGCAATGGTGCCGGGTGCCATTTCGACAATGGTGATGTCACGGCCCAGGCTTGACAGGAAGATTGCCAGCTCCAGACCAACCAGTCCGCCACCCATAATGACGGCATGCTGGCCGACTTGTTCGGGATGATAATACACTTCTTCGGCGCCGACGGCTTTGGGGCTGTCGATGCCTTTGATATTGGGAACCAGCGGCCGGGCGCCCATGGCGGCAATGATCACGTCGGGATGGAAGGATTCGGCCAGTTCCGGGGTGATGGCGGTATTAAAATGGACTTCAATGGCAGATCGGGATACTTTTAACGCCTGGCGTTTAAGATAGGTGTCCAGATTTGATTTAAAAGGGATTTTTTCCTCACAGAGCAGCGCCCCGCCCAGACGATCGGTTTTTTCGCAGAGAATCACCCGGTGTCCCTGTTTGGATGCCGTCAGCGCTGCCTGCATCCCGCCGACACCGCCGCCGGCAACCAACACCGTCTTTTTATGAGCCGGTAATGGGGCTGTCAGACTGGCTTGCTCCCGGCCAATTTCGGGATTAGTGGCACAGTAGAAAACGCCGTCGATGGTGCTGTTGGAGAAGCAGTAAAAACAGCGCAGGCAGGGGTTGATCTCATCGGCTCGTCCCAGTCGGGCCTTGATTGGCAGATCCGGATCAGCCAGGGTTTGACGGCCCAGATTGACGACGTCCACCTGGCCGGAGGCAATCAGCTCTTCCATCATTTCGGGATCAGTCAGGGCACCAACCGTGCCAACCGGGGTTTCGACGTGCTTTTTAATTTCAGCGGCATAGGAGGTATTGCAGCCATCTGGCAAAAACATGGTGGGATGGGTTTTCATAGCTGCCGAATCGATTTCATGATGACCCACTGAAACATGAATCATTTCAACTTTACCATCTAATAGCTTAGCAATTTTAATTCCTTCATCCAGATCGTAACCATCTGGCAGACATTCGGTGGCACTCATTCTAAATTCGATGGGCATATCCGGGCCGACCCGCTTACGAATGGCTTCGATAACAGCCAGTGGAAAACGCATCCGGTTTTCTACTGAACCGCCCCACTTGTCAGTCCGTTTGTTGTCCCGAGGTGAGAGGAACTGATGCATCTGCCAGCCGTGACCGCCGTGGAGGGTGATCATGTTGTAGCCGCACTGACGGGCAAAGGAAGCCGCGTCGCAGTATTTTTGAATCATCGCATCAATCTGCTCATCCTGCATGGCGCGGATTTCCACCCCATCCTCGCGAATCCCGTCAATCGTGCCGTAAATAAAGCCGGGATTGACCGGCATTAAACCCAGGTTGGCATTTTGGCCGGCATGGCAAAGTTCAATACCGGCCACGGCACCATGGCGGGTAATGGCAGTACTGACTCGGGTCATGTTGACCTTTCCAAGGATATCGTTGCCCCGCATTTGAAAGGGGTGGCTGCGGCCATATTCACCGTCGATGATCATGTCGCCGACACAGACCGAAGCAAATCCGCCCAGAGCTTTTCGCTCATAAAAATAGGCGGCTTCTTCGGTTAAAAACCGGTCGCTGGTTAAACCGGGATAATCCTGGGGGGCAGAAAAGATCCGGTTTTTGAGAAGTGTTTTACCCAGTTTGATGGGCTCAAACAAATGTTTATACTTTAATTCTGGCATAATGACAATCTCCTTCAATTTTTATAGATAACTAAATTTTATAACAAGAACGTCATCGCAGCATCACACCAATGGCTGAAAATGCGGGCCGGAATTTCGACAATTACTTAAATGTTAAAAAATTAAAAACATGATAAAATAAAATAGATTAAAGATTTAAGAAAATACAAAGGAAGAACAAAAATGAAAATCAAAATTCCCATGATTCTGGATCAATTAAATGACGATAACTTTGAGTACGTTGAGGGTGCCGCTGGCGATCAGCTGGGGTTTTCCAGCGTCCGGTTGCTCAAATCCTCGGAACAGGGGTATAAGAAAGAGGTCTTATATCTGGGATCAGCAGCCGTAATGCAACAGATTGATTCGCGTCATCTGCCATCCCAACTGATTTGCCTGGCCGATTCGTCCCTTCAGTTTGAAAATAACAAGGTTCATAACATTGATCTGGCGCTGATCCATTCAGATTGTGATATTGAGGTATTATTGGAAAAAATCGCCGACATCATCAGCGAATATCACCAGATCTATACTGAAATGATCAGGCGGATCACCGACAACAGAGGGTTGGCTGAAATCATCAACGCGATGACTCCGATTCTCGGCAATCCGCTTTATGTGGCCGATGCAGATTTTAAGGTGTTGGCCCGAACCGACTGCGTCCTGGAGCAGCCGGATCAGTGGCGGCATATTGTTGAAAATGGCATTGAGGACGGTTATATTTCCAGCTCAGTCAATGATTTTTATTATATGAAAGACCTGGTACAAAAAACCGAGCATCAGCATGAACCGGTTTTCTTTTCCGGTAATGAACTCTATCCGCATTCTTTTTGCACCATGAATTTAACCAGCCGTAATAAAAAAATGGGCCTGGTGACAGTGTTTGAAACTGAGCGCCCATTTTCAATCGGCACCAAAGCAACCATTGAATTTTTCAGTGAGATCCTGATCATGGAAATACAGAAAAATCAGACCTTAATCAGCAATGAAGGGGTCAAATTGGGCTACCTGTTTGCCGAAATTTTATCCGGTAATCGCCATTCCGAAAATGAGCTGAGAAAAGTCGTCAATTATGTCGATATTGATTTTCCGGAAAATTTTTTTATATTGGTGTTAAAGTCCCGGCATGACAATCGCAATCGCTATGAGCTGACATTTTTAAGGAAAAAAATCATCAGTCTGGTCAAAAACACCATTTGCATTATTCATCAGAATAATATTGTCATGCTGGCCAACGAAAGCAGCAGCCAGTTTAGCGGACAGGGTTTGTCCGAAATTGAAAAATGGCTCCAGGATACACAACTAGTTCTTGGAATCAGTGATGACGGCTCTGATATTAAACAGATCCGAAAATCATATCAGGAAGCACTGACGGCAATCGAATTGGGACTGAAATCGGAACGGGAGGATGTGATCTTTTTATATGACCGTTACCGCTTTGTCCATTTGATGGATGTGCTGGCGAATCTGGAAAACAGTGAGGCGCTTGGTCATCCCGCCCTTGCTAGACTGCAGCGGTATGATCAAAAAAAAGGTGCCAATCTGTTGGAAACCCTTTACTGTTATATGAAAAACGGTCGTTCCCAGGCCCAGACCGCCAAAGAATTGCATCTGCATCGCAGCTCCCTGCAATATCGGTTGACGAAAATGGAAGAAGTTATGGGTGTGAAGTTGAATCATTATCAGACCTTTTTACATCTGCAGCTGACCTATGAGATGATGAAGCAGTTAAGCGTTGCTAAAATAGAGTAAATGACACAATAATAAAACTTGTACATTGTTTAATTTTAGTTTATAATTAAACGTCAAGTAATAAACCAGCTGTATCTTCTGTGAATTCCCAGTGGATACAGCTTTTTAAATGGATTAAAATAAGTTTATAATAAAAAAGAAAGCAGAAAAAAGTGATAAGTAAAAAATTTAACCAGTACCAATTAAGCGATGAGCTCCTAAAAGCCATTGAAAAACTAAATTTTGAAAACCCGACCAAGGTTCAGGAAGCCGTGATTCCGATTGCTTTGGAGAAAAAAGATATTCTTTGCAAAGCCCAAACTGGCAGCGGCAAAACGGCGGCCTTTGGGATTCCGATCTGTGAACTGCTGGACTGGGAAGAGAACAAACCTCAGGCTCTGGTGCTGACCCCGACCCGGGAACTGGCGCTGCAGGTCCACGAAGATATTTTTAACATTGGCCGCTTCAAGCGGGTGAAGGTGTCAGCCCTTTATGGAAAATCACCGATCCGCCGGCAGGAAAAAGAGCTGAAACAGAAAACCCATGTGGTGGTGGGAACCCCAGGCCGGGTTATGGATCATATTGAACGGGGAACCTTTATTACCGATGAGATCCGTTTTCTGGTCGTCGACGAAGCTGATGAGATGCTGAATATGGGTTTTATCGATCAGGTTGAGGAAATCATCAATGAGATGCCGAAAAATCGGGTCGCGATGTTGTTTTCAGCGACGCTGGAAAATGAGATTCAACGGCTGTCAAAAAAATACATGAACGATCCTCAGATCATCGAGATTGAAGCCGAGGCTAAACGAACGGATGCCATTGAACAGTTTGTTTATCAAACTGGCCATGATGATAAACAGGATGTGTTAAAGGATGTGCTGGTGGTAGAAAATCCCGACAGCTGCATTATTTTTTGCAACACCCAGGAAATGGTCAATGCCATTTATAATCTGCTGGGTAAGGACAATAAGGCCTGTGAAAAGATTCACGGCGGTATGGAACAGGATGACCGCACCCTGGTCATGCAGCGTTTTAAAAAGGGTGCCTTTCGCTATCTGATTGCCACCGATGTGGCGGCTCGGGGGATCGATGTTCATGAGATTTCGCTGGTCATTAATTTTGATGTCCCCTGGGAAAAGGAAACCTATGTCCATCGTATCGGCCGGACCGGTCGTCGGGGCACCAGTGGCAAGGCGATTACCCTGGTTTCGGCAAAAGAAGGTCGCTTGTTTCGAGATATTGAGAATTATACTGATAAAGAAATTATTGAAAAAGAATGTCCGACGCTTTCCACTGTTCATGCAATGAAACCGGCCTTTCTTACAAAGCTGCAGGAAAAACCCGACGAAAAGCTGGACAAAGCCCATGATCTAACCCGGGAAATTACCAAGATCCATATCAATGCCGGCAAAAAGACCAAAATGCGACCGGTCGATATTGTCGGGACGCTGTGCAATCTGGAGGGGATGACCGCCGCGGATATCGGCGTGATCACAATCCTGGATGTCTCCACCTTTGTCGAAATCCTCAATAACAAAGGCCCCCAGGTACTAAAAGAGCTGCAAACCCGGAACATCAAGGGGCGGCCGAGAAAGGTAACTCTGGCTGAGGATAAACCGGTTACCATTGCTCGGAAAAAACCGATTCGTCGATTTTATTGATAAAAATTTAGTACTTAACGTGAGGTGTCTATGAACTATTTAACCGCCATCACTGAATTCAAACCCGGATCAGCTCAGGAACAGGCCGATCAGCAGACCTTTATCCGATTTATTCATAATAATCCGGATGTTTTGCTCCGGGACAATAAAATTGCCCATCTGACCAGTTCCGCCTTGATTTTTAATCCAGCACGGGATAAACTGTTAATGATCTACCACAATATTTATCAGTCCTGGTCCTGGACTGGAGGGCATGCCGATGGCGAAGTAGATCTGCTGCAGGTGGCAATCCGGGAAGCAAAAGAAGAAACCGGATTAAGCACGGTGACAGCGATGTCTGACAATATTATTTCATTGGATATTTTACCGGTTTTTGGTCATCTTAAAAACAATCAGCCGGTTTCAGCCCATTTACATTTATCAGTGGCCTATTTACTTTCGGCTTCGGAAGACGAACCGCTGGCCATTAAACCGGATGAAAACAGCGGGGTCCGGTGGATCGCCGTTAATGAACTGTCAAACTATGTCAGCGAACCCCATATGCAGGCGGTTTATGATAAAATTTTAAATAAGCGCTGATCATTACTATTTAGTTTGGAATAACTTTGATGAGCGTTAAAAATCAAGGAGGGTCTATGTCAATATCGAAAGCCATTGAATTTTCGGCCAAAGCCCATGAAGGTCATTTTCGCAAGGGCTCTCAGGTTCCCTATATTACGCACCCTTTTGAGGTCGCCAAAATTCTCGGTGAGGCGGTGGATCCGGAAGAAAACGAAGCCCTGATCATTGCCGGCCTGCTCCACGATACGGTGGAAGATACCGATACCAGCCTGGCAACCATTCGTCGGGAATTTGGCGATGCTGTCGCCGATCTGGTCGCCTCCGACTCGGAAAATAAAAGCTTGCCCTGGGAAGCCCGCAAGCAGCATACCATCGATTTTTTAAAAAATGAAGCAAGCCGGGAGATGCAGATGCTGGCCTGTGCTGATAAGCTGGCTAACTTAAGAAGTGTTAAAGCCGATTACGAAAGAATCGGCGAAGAGGTCTGGGATATTTTTGTCAGAGGCAAGGAAAAGCAGGCCTGGTATTACCAAGGCGTGCTGGATGCATTGGCACCGCTGGAAGGCTTAGCAATGTATGCTGAATTGAAAGCACTGATACAGGAGATCTTTGACTAAAAGAAGAAATCCTGTTAGAAACAAACAACGTGAAGAGGCAGAAGTACGGAGTGTTAATTCCTTGGATTGTGTAAGGAATTATCTGGCTTGACAAAACCACTATATACAAGTATAATTCTAAACAGTTTATTAATACGTACAAGGTTACCCAATTAAACAATTAAAAGTATAACTGTGATATGAAATCACTGGAAGTCATGAATGTTGTGTGAGCACATTTATGGCTTTTTTTGCGCAATGCAACTAATGTTTAATGATCGGTATATAGGGTATAAATTTTTAATTAATCGATTAGAAAATAACTGTAGCCAGCAGGTATGGCAGTCCCTCAAATTAATAAAACACGCAAAATTTTTCAGCCCCTAAAAATCACAGATGACGTGACAATACCAACAAAAACGCAGCCATGAAGGTTTTAAATTCCCCAGCGGGATGAAATTTTCATGGTTTTTTTATATACAAATCAGTGATAAAAATATGAGAAACACAGGAGAAAAGATGAAGAAAAAAATTATATGTTTAGGATTGGTCTGTCTGATGTTTGCCATGATGCTAACTGGTTGTGCCAGCAATGGTGGAACCGATAAAAAAACAGCACGGGCCGCTGACGAGTTGGTATTGGCCATTGGTGGGGAACCGGATGACGGTTTTGACCCCACCACCGGTTGGGGTCGCTATGGCTCGCCATTGTTTCAGAGTACCCTGCTGACCCGGGACAACGATCTGAATATCGTGAACGATTTGGCCACCGGTTACATCATCAGCGACGATGGGTTGACATGGACCTATCAGATCCGCAAGGATGTGAAGTTTTCTGATGGCACCCCATTAACTGCCGCCGATGTTGTATTCACCTACGAAACGACCGCCAAAAGCGGATCAGTGGTGGATTTAAGCGTGATGGCCAGTGCCAAAGCGATTGATGATTATACCGTGGAATTCAAGCTGAATAAACCCCAGTCAACCTTTCTTTATACAACCGCTGCCCTGGGGATTGTGCCAAAAGCCAGCTATAGCAGTGATTATGCCCAGAAACCAGTGGGTTCCGGTCCCTATAAATTTGTACAATGGGACAAGGGTCAACAGCTGATCGTTGAAGCCAACGCCAATTATTATGGGACTAAACCTGAATTTAAGAAGGTGACCTTCCTCTATCTCAGTGAAGAAGCGACTTTTGCCGCTGCTAAAGCTGGTGAAGTGGATATGGCGTCCATTGTTCCCTCACTGACCAGCCAGAAAGTGGATGGGATGACCCTAAAGACCGTCGATAGTGTTGACAATCGGGGGATTTCCCTGCCTTATGTCAAATCGGGTACTGCCACAGCCGAAGGTTATCCCATCGGCAATGATGTCACCTCAGACCTGGCCATTCGTAAAGCGATTAACTATGCCATTGATCGACAAAATCTGGTCGACGGGGTTTTGCTTGGCTATGGTTCTGAAGCCTACTCAGTCTGTGATGGATTACCCTGGGGCAATACGGAGACGGCAATTACTGATGGCGACGTTGAAGGGGCTAAAAAGATGCTGGCCGACGGCGGCTGGATTGACAGCGATGGCGATGGCATCGTTGAAAAAGATGGGGTTAAAGCCGAGTTTACCCTGATCTATCCATCATCCGATAAGGTCAGACAATCATTGGCTATCTCTGTTATTGATATGATTACCCCAATTGGGATCAAAGTTAATGTGGAAGGAAAAAGCTGGGACGAAATTTACAAGCTGATGTTTTCAAATGCAGTTCTATTTGGCTGGGGAAGCCACGACCCGATCGAGATGTACAATATTTACTATAGCGGCAACGCCGGTATTGAGACCAATGATCCCACCTTCTACAAAAATGATAAGGTCGATGCCTATATGAATCAGGCCCTGGCTACGACCGATGAAGCCGCTGCCAACGAACTCTGGAAAAAAGCCCAGTGGGATGGCCAAACGGGCTTCAGTACCTTGGGGGATGCTCCTTGGGCCTGGCTGGTAAATATCGATCATCTTTACCTAGTGGATGACAGTCTGGACATCGGCCAAAATCGCACCGAGCCTCACGGTCACGGTTGGCCAATTACGGCGAATATCACCGAATGGCATCGAAAATAAATATGAACTCAGCAAAATATGTAGCGGGCAAAGCCCTGCGAATGCTTTCTTTGCTGATTGCGCTGTGCATTGTGTCGTTTATCTTGGTCAAAAACTCGCCCATTGATCCGGTTCAGGCCTATATTGGTGCCGATATGATGCGGGTTTCGGAAGAACAGCGGGAACAGATTGCTGAAAACTGGGGGCTTGATAAGCCTCCAGTTGAGCAATTTATAAGCTGGGCTGGGGCCATTGTACAGGGTGATTTTGGTACCTCAATGATCTATCGGGTGCCGGTTCTTACGGTGATTGGCAATCGCTTTACGGCCTCACTGGCGCTGATGGGGGTAGCCTGGCTGTTATCGGGAATTTTTGGATTTTTGATGGGGGTCATTGCCGGAATGAACAAGGGCAAACTGATTGATCGGGCGATCAAATGGTATTGCTTAACCCTGGCGGCAACCCCAACCTTCTGGTTGGGGTTAATTCTACTGATGATATTTTCGGTCTGGCTGGGTTGGTTTCCCATCGGACTGGGGGTACCGGTAGGGGTTCTATCTGAAAACGTGACCCTTTCTGAAAAAATCTATCATCTGATTTTGCCAGCCCTGACCTTAAGTATCGTCGGGGTTGCCAACATTGCCCTGCACACCCGGCAAAAACTACTGGATGTATTGGAAAGTGATTATATTTTGTTTGCCAGAGCCAATGGCGAGTCGGGTCTGGGTCTGGTGTGGAAGCACGGTGTAAGGAATATTATGCTACCAGCGGTAACGTTGCAATTCGCTTCTTTCAGTGAATTGTTTGGGGGATCTGTGCTGGCGGAACAAGTTTTTTCCTACCCGGGTTTAGGTCAGGCAACGGTTCAGGCCGGACTTCGGGGGGACGTTCCACTATTACTGGGGATTGTCTTAATCAGTGCGATATTTGTATTCACCGGGAATCTGATTGGCGATATTATCTGCTCGGTAGTGGATCCCCGGATTAAGGAAGGAAGAGCATCCGTATGAATGTGTTAACTGAACCAGAAAATACCATACTCGAGGGTGCGCAAAGAAATGGGATTCGCAGTTATAAACTGAACCGACGACAAAAAACCCTGATTATCACCGGATTTTGTACGGCTTTGCTCATTGGGATCATGATTGCGGCTCAGTTAATGAGCAATGCGGGGATTGCGACCAATTTTACCCAACAAAACCTGGCGCCGTCCTGGGAGCATCCATTTGGAACCGACTGGCTGGGACGGGATATGTTTACCAGAACCATTAAGGGGCTTTCCATCAGTATTCAAATTGGTCTGCTGGCATCGAGCGTTAGTGTGGTTATTGCCCTGGTGCTGGGGATGGCCGCTGCCACCATGGGTGAAAAGGTTGACGACACCATTTCCTGGCTGGTCGATTTGTTTATGGGGGTTCCCCATCTGGTGGCCCTGATTCTGATTGCGGTGGTTCTCGGTGGTGGCGCCAAAGGCGTCATTATCGGGGTGGCGCTAACCCATTGGCCCAGTCTGACCCGGGTGATCCGGGCAGAGGTCATGCAGGTGCGTACTTCGCAATATGTGCTGGTTTCACGGCATATGGGCAAAGGTCGCTGGTGGATCGCCAGCAAACATATTCTGCCGCATTTGCTGCCCCAGTTTTTTGTCGGTCTGATTCTTATTTTTCCCCATGCCATTTTACATGAGGCATCGATTACCTTTCTGGGTTTTGGATTATCACCGCATCTGCCAGCCATCGGTGTGATTCTGTCGGAATCGATGGGTTATCTGGCGGCCGGGATGTGGTGGCTGGCGTTTTTTCCGGGTCTTTCGCTGTTAGTTATTGTCCGGGCCTTTGATGTCATCGGCGATAATCTGCGTCTGTTGATGGATCCTCACAGTGCCCACGAATAGAAGGAGGGATGCGGTTAAATGAATACAAAGCAAACGAGTAAGTTTAGTCACTCAAATGCGAGTATAATGAATAGAAGCACAGAAAGTCTGGCTAATCCGGAGGAATTGCTGGTGGTAAAAAATCTGTCGGTTTCCTTTATTCAGTATGCAAAGGGCTTGAAACAGCTAAATCTGGAAGTTATTTGTGACCTTAATGTCAGTGTTAACAGCGGAGAAATTGTCGCTATTGTTGGTTCCAGTGGATCAGGAAAAAGTTTGTTGGCACATGCCATTTTAGGCATTCTCCCTACCAATGCCAAGGTTACCGGGACAATCCGCTATCAGGGTCAAGCTCTGACAACAGAACGCCAGAAAGTCTTTCGGGGCCAGGAAATCAGCCTGATTCCCCAGTCAGTCAATTACTTGGATCCACTGATGAAGGTTGGTGAACAGGTGCAAAATACCATCAGGACAAAAGATGCAAAACAGCTGCAGCAGCAGGTCTTTGAGCGCTATCATCTGTCAAAAGAAGCTGGTCTGCTCTATCCCTTTCAATTATCCGGGGGGATGGCCCGGCGGGTTTTGGTGGCGACGGCGGTCAGTGGCGGAGCCAAACTGATTATTGCCGATGAACCGACCCCGGGACTGCACCCGGAAGTGGTGGCAGAAACCCTTGCACATCTGAAAGAATTGGCCAATCAGGGTTGTGGGGTGATGATGATTACCCATGACATTGAGGCGGCCATGAAGATTGCTGATCGGATTGCCGTGTTTTATGCCGGTACAACCGTCGAAGTAGCCCCCATCGAAGATTTTAAAGAAGGGGGCGAAGCCCTGCGGCATCCCTATACCCGAGCGTTGTGGATGGCCTTGCCGGAAAATGACTTCAAACCGATTCCCGGTTTTCAACCGACGCCGACAGACTTGCCTCCGGGTTGTCTGTTTGAACCTCGCTGTCATTTAAAAACAGCGGAGTGTCAATGTAAAAAACCGGAGATGCAGGATCTCCGAGGCGGACAAGTGAGGTGTATCCATGCGACTTGAAGCAAAAAATATCGGTTTTGGTTATCATCAAAATAGGTGGATTTTTAAACACATCAGTTTAGCTGTTCAATCCGGAGAAATTGTGGCCTTGACAGGTAACAGCGGCTGCGGTAAAACGACGCTGGCCAAGGTTTTAGCTGGTTACGAGAAGCCCCGGGAAGGACGGGTCGAATTAAACGGCAAGGCGAATACTTGGGCCGGTTATAATCCGGTTCAGCTGATTTTTCAGCATCCTGAAAAATCTGTCAATCCACGCTGGCGCATCCGTGATACCGTCAACGAAGGTTGGCCAGTTGATCGGGAATTGCTGCACCGGTTGGGAATTGAAGAAGCCTGGATGAACCGCTGGCCCAATGAATTATCCGGCGGCGAGTTACAGCGGTTTTGTGTCGCCAGAGCACTGTCCCCGAATACACAGTTTATCATTGCCGATGAAATGACGACCATGCTTGATGCCATCACCCAGGCCCAAATCTGGGAAGTGGTGCTGGATCTGGTCAGGCAGCGGAACATGGGGATGATCATTGTCAGCCATGAAGAGAAACTGATTAAACGGATTTGTGATCGGGTCATTGATCTGGAAGCGGTACTAAATAATTGTGAGGGCGAGATAAAGAACCTTGATCTAAAGCCGGATGGTCTATTGGTTTCTCAGTTGGAATAAGCACTTAAATCGAAGTAATAAAAAAGACAAAAGCAGGCTGAATCACCAGTCTGTTTTTGTCTTTTTTTGCTTTGTAATCCTGTAATCGCAAACAAAAATTTAAACGCCATCTATTTAACAGACTGTTAACAATCTCTTTACCTCCTCAAAACCTTTTATGGTTTTTTATTTGATAAGATAGCTATGCAAACAACGAAAATCAAGGAAATTTGAAGGAGAAAAAAATGTCAAAAAAATTAAAAAGAGTTTTAGTATCACTGTTAGTTGGTGCGACCGTACTGACCCTGGCAGGATGCGGTTCATCTGGATCAACAACGACCTCAACAACGAAAGAGGCGGTTTCCGGTGAAATCAACGGTGGCGGTTCCACTTCAGTACAGAAAATTATCGATGCAGCTGGTTCAGAATTTACAGCCTTAAACCCTGATGCTAAGTTCACCTATAGCGGAACGGGTTCGTCTGATGGGATTAAAGGCGCAACCGCTGGTACCTATTCCTTTGGCTGTGCTTCCCGGGAATTGAAAACCGAAGAAAAGGGTAATTTAACGGAACTAATCTTTGCTTATGATGGAATTGCCATCGTCTTAAACCCGGCTAATACGGTTACCAACCTGACCAAAGATCAGGTAGCTAAAATCTATATGGGCGAAATTACCAACTGGAGCGAAGTTGGCGGAGCCGATGGAACTATTGTTGTCGTATCCCGGGAAGATGGATCGGGAACCCGAGATGCAGTCGAAGAACTGGTTGGCTTTAAAGAAAAATTGAAAGCCGATGCCACCATCAAAGAAGGTAACGGAAATGTTCAGACTACGGTAGCTGGAAATACCAATGCCATTGGCTATGTTTCGTTAACCTTTGTTGATAAAACCGTTAAAGCCATTGATGTTGACGGCGTAAAAGCAACCGTTGATAATGTTAAAAACAAAACCTACCCCATTTCACGACCATTTTTGGCCATGTATGACGAGTCAAAAGTTGACGATGCAACCCTGGCATTCCTTGACTTCCTGATGAGTACCGAAGGACAGGCGATCGTAGAAGAACACGGTGGTATCGCAGTTTAATACCAAAAAACTGAGACTCCTGAGAAGGAGTCTCTCTTCATTAAAATAATCCCATGACATCAGGTGACCAGCATGGGTATGAAAAGGAGCGTTTATTTTGCAGGCAATTAAACGTAAGAAACGAAAAGAAACAATCATCGAAGGCTTTTTTTTAATCTGTGCTTTCGTAGCTGTAATCAGTGTACTGGCGATTACAGTTTTCGTGTTTTTTAACGGACTTAAACCATTTATTTCGAATAGTTATCCACTATGGGATTTTTTAACCGGCGTTGAATGGCGCCCGGGTTCAAATATGTACGGGATCTTTTACATGATTGTGGGATCCATTTATGCAACCTTTGGAGCGATACTAATTGGTGTACCCGTAGCAATTCTTACCGCCGTTTATATTTCGGAACTGGCTGGTTCCCGGCTGGGCAAGATGATCCGTTTTGCGGTGGAACTACTGGCAGGGATCCCATCGGTTTTATATGGGGTTTTTGGCTTGGGGATTATCGTTCCCTATGTGCTTAAAATTTCCCCCATGGCTCAGGGGGAATCGCTGCTGGCGACGATCCTGGTGCTGGCAATTATGATTTTACCGACCGTGGTCAGCATCTCAGAAACGTCCATCAGCGCTGTCCCGAAAGAATATCGGGAAGGCTCTTATGCCCTGGGGGCATCAAAAATCCAGACGATTTTTAAGGTCGTGTTGCCAGCTGCCCGATCGGGAATCATGACCGGGGTGATTCTGGGGATTGGCCGGGCCATCGGCGAAACCATGGCGGTGATGCTGGTTTGTGGAAATCCCATTGCGGGGATTCCCACCAGTCTGTTTGATCAGATCCGGCCGCTAACGACCAATATTGCCCTGGAAATGGGCTACGCCTCCGGGGTTCACCAGGAGCTGCTGTATTCAACTGGGGTGGTCTTATTTATTTTTATTATGATCATCAATCTGGCTGTCAATAAACTGGTTAAGGCAAAGGTAGGTAGTTAAATGGGAAGAACAGCAAAAGATAGTTTAGTCAAAGGGATTATTTATCTGGCCACTGGCATCACCTTAAGTGTCTTGCTCTCGATTGTCGGGTTTATTTTTGTAAAGGGAATTGGTCTGGTAAACTGGGATTTCTTGACCCGGGATTATAACGAAAAGGTCGTCTACGCTTTTGTGGAGTCTGGTGAGGTGCCACTGAGCATTGACGAAGAAAGCCTGAAAAGCAAGCAGCCTTATGATCAACGCTATGAAACACTGCAAGAAGGCCCCATCTATGTGGAAAACATCGGCGCTGCCATTGCCAGTGTTTCTTATAAAAATCACAGTACCGAGCGGGAACAGATTGTGATTAGTTACATTGAAAAAGACTCGCCGCTTAACGGGGCCATTGATTCAACCGGAAAGGCAATCACCATTGGCACCGATTATATTCTCCAGAGCATTAACGGCACTGATTTTGGCGACATGACGCTGGAAGAAGTGGCAGAAACGATCACTGCAGAATCGGGCGAATTGAAAATAAAAGTTGTTCAACCCGGCGGTGGGATCAAGTCGAATATCATCACCACGTTGTATATGGTCTTGCTGTCACTGATTGTGGCCTTACCATTGGGGATATTCGGGGCGATTTATCTGACCGAATATGCCAAGCCCGGACGACTGGTCAATGCCATCCGTTTCGCCGCTGAATGTCTGGCGGGGATTCCCTCGATTATTTTTGGTCTGTTTGGGATGGCCTTCTTTGTAGTCGCAATGAATTTTCAGATCTCACTGATCTCCGGTAGTCTGACCGTGGCCATTATCCTGTTGCCGGTTATCATCCGGAGTACCGAAGAAGCCTTAAAAACCGTGCCGATGGCCTTTCGGGAAGGTTCACTGGCCCTTGGTGCCACCAAGCTGCAAACCATCTTTAAGGTGGTGTTGCCCTGTGCGGTTCCTGGAATTGCTACTGCAGTACTGCTTAGTATCGGTCGGGTAGTTGGTGAGTCGGCGGCCTTATTATTAACTGCTGGAACCGTAGCACAAATACCCGGAACCCTCTTTTCACCGGGTAGTACCCTGACGGTACAGGCCTATTATGTGGCCAAAGAAGAAGGGAACATCGAACTCGCCTGTGCGATTGGGATTGTCATAATTGTCATTGTTATTGTACTGAACATCTTGTCCCGGATCACTTCTGACAAGTTGGACGTCTTTAATAAAAAATGAGGAGTAATATGGACACAAATATAAAGTTTAATACTAAAAACCTGGATTTGTTTTATGGCGATTTTCAAGCCCTTAAATCAATCAATATGGAAATCCGCGAAAAGGAAGTGACGGCCTTCATCGGCCCTTCCGGCTGTGGTAAGTCGACTTTTTTGCGCTGTCTCAATCGGATGAATGATCTGATCGACTGCGTTAAAATAAAGGGCGAAATTCTCTTTGACGGCAAAGATATTAACGGGCCCATTGATGTCATCAATCTGCGAACCCGGGTGGGAATGGTGTTTCAAAAACCCAATCCCTTTCCGATGAGTATTTATGAAAATATCGCCTATGGTCCCAAATGCCAGGGAATGAAGGATAAAAACCAACTGGATGCCCTGGTAAAAGAAAGTCTGACAAAGGCAGCCCTTTGGGATGAAGTCAAGGATCGACTCAACAAATCGGCTCTGGGTTTATCCGGTGGTCAACAGCAACGGCTTTGTATTGCCCGGACCATTGCCATGAACCCGGAGGTGATTTTAATGGATGAGCCGACCTCGGCGCTCGACCCCATTGCCACGGCCAAGATTGAAGATCTGATGTCCAGTTTAAAGAAAGATTATACCATTATTATCGTCACCCATTCGATGCAGCAGGCCGGGCGAATCTCAGATAAAACTGCTTTCTTTCTGATGGGCGAGGTGATCGAATTCAATGAAACACCGATCATCTTCACAAACCCCCATGATAAACGGACTGAGGATTATATCACCGGACGTTTCGGTTGATAAGGAGAATGAAATGCGAATTGAATATAATGAAGAACTGCGAATGATCAAAGATGAAATCTTACGGATGTCTGCGATGACTGAAAAAATGCTGTCTGATTCGGTAGCTGCGCTAAAATCTCAGGATTGCGAACTGGCCCGATCGGTCATCGACCGGGATGATCTGGTGGATGCCAAAGAAATTGAACTGCAGCTGGTAGTCAGTCAGGTGATTGCGACTCAGGGGCCAGTAGCCACGGATCTGCGGCGGCTGGCATCGACCTATAAGATTATCACCAATCTGGAGCGAATTGCTGATTTAGCGGTGAATATTTCCAAGCGGGTGCTGGAACTGTCGGAAGTTGTGTATATGAAACGACTGGTTGATATTCCCCGGGCCTGTGAATTGGCCGAAAAGTTGTTAAAGCTGGCTATTGCGGCCTTTGTTCATGAAGACATTAGTCGCTTAAGAGAAGTGGTGGATATGGAAGACGAGATTGATGCTCTGAATATTCAGATTCATCATGAATGTTTGGCCTATATGATGGACAATTCAAAAAATATCCATCAGGGCTCGGTATTTATTTTCGTCGGTTCCTATCTGGAGCGGATTGGTGACCACGCTACCAATATTTTTGAAACAGTCTTTTATATCGTTACCGGTGACTACATTGATTTTAACGACCTGGATGAAGAGACGATTGAACAGACACTGGCTCTCCAAAAAAAAATCAAGGCCATGGAACTTGAAAAATCAGCGGAATAGTTATTAAAAATCAAGCATAAAAAAGTCGGATAAATAAACCACCGACTTTTTTTTGCAGTTCAATTTATTTACCGTTAAATTTTAAATAGTTGATAAGCAGGCATCGATTTGGGTAATTAACTATTCAAACAAATATGACTAAAACAAATGGGCAAGTTGAATAAAAATGATGGTAATTTCTGCCAGTTCTGATTATAATGATCGTAGGCAGAGAATGATTATTATTTATTTTACGAGCGTCATTTCCGGGTTGAATTTTTGCAAAGGGACTGGAAGATACTATGAATAAGAAAAAAACACAAAGCGCCACAACTGTCATCGGCGAAGATAAAGACAGCGAAGAGCGGTTAAGACGACTGGTCGATATTCTTAAGCATCCTTCAGATTCCATTCAGGAATTTCTGGATTATGCACTCACCCAGGCTATCGAACTCACTGGTAGCCAGATCGGTTATATCTACCATTACCATGAAGACCGAGAAGAATTTATTTTAAATACCTGGTCTGAAGAGGTCATGGAAGCGTGTCATGTCGAAAAGCTGGAGACCGTCTATCACTTGGAAAAAACCGGGATCTGGGGGGAATCCGTGCGTCAACGACGGCCAATTGTCATAAACAATTATCAACAAAAAAATCCGCTCAAAAGAGGTTATCCCAAAGGACATGTCCCGCTTTACAATTTTTTGACCATTCCTGTTTTTAAGAATCAGGAAATTGTTGGGGTGGTGGGGTTAGCCAATAAAGCGACGGATTATGTCGAAAGAGACATATTGAACATCACCCTGTTAATGGAAAGTGTCTGGACGGTTACCGAGACGAAAAAAGCGGAACAGGCCTTAGCCCAAAGCAACGCCCGCTATGATAAGCTGGTACAGCGGATTCCTGTGGGGATCTATACCATGCGCAGAAAAAGTACCGGCGAAACCCGGTTTGAATACTGCAGTGAAAAGTTCTGCCAGATGCTCGGGCAAACGGTTGCTGAGGTATTGGCCGATACCGAGGCGGTTGATTGGGCCATTTTTCCGGATGATCGGAAATCGCTGAGAGCGGCAAAAAAAGGGGCGGCCAGCCGTGGTCAGAGCTTTCGCTGGGAAGGGCGTAGCCAGATTGGGGGAGCGATCCGTTGGATTCGGTTTGAATCCGAGCCAACCCCGTTGAAAAATGGTGATTGTCTTTGGAATGGTGTCCTTCTAGATATTTCAGAGCAAAAACAGGCTGAAGAAGAATTAAAACGAACATCTACCCGGCTTACCCTGGCTACTCGGGCTGGGCGGGTCGGAATTTGGGATTGGGACATTTTATCCAATCAAATGCTTTTTGATGACTTAATGCTGGAGCTTTATGATCTACCAGAAAAAAACTATTGGGTTCCGGAACAAATCTGGAAACAGGTCATTCACCCCGACGATTTAGAACAGCTAATCGCAGCGTTAGAACAGGCTATCCGGGAAAAACAAGAATACAATTTTGAGTTCCGGGTGGTCTGGCAGGATGGTTCCATTCACACCATTCGTGCTTTAGCAACGGTACAGTACGACGAAGGTGGAAACGCTGTGCGGATGATTGGTACGAATTGGGACATCTCAGAAGAAAAAGAAGCCCACGCCCGAATAATCGAAACAAATCGACGGCTCCAGGATGAAATCATTGAACGACGATATATCGAAGAAGCCCTCAGAGCCAGCGAAGAAAAATTCAAGGCTATCATTGAGACATCTCCGGATGGGATTGCAATTTCATCCATGGATGGGGTGGTAGAGTTTGCAACCGAAAAATCGTATTCAATGTGGGGCCTTGACTCCATGGCAGAATGTGTTGGGAAAAATATTTTGGAATTTATTCACGAAAGCCATCAACAGAAAGCAATTTACTATGTCACCGAAATGATCAAGGGAAATCTAACTGGAGCTGCTGAATATTTGATGGTACGAAAAGACGGCAGTCATTTTTATTGCGAGGTTAATGCTAATATTCTCCGGGATAATAACAACAATCCCATTGGTGTACTTTACATGGAACGGGACGTAACGGAGCGTAAACGGTTGGAAGAAGAGTTAAAAGAGTTGGCTATTAAAGATCAACTTACCGGTCTTTATAATCGTCGTAAGATTGATGAGGTGCTAAAGCAGCAAAAGTCTGCGGCAGATCATATGGTGCGGGATTTATCGGTGATTATGGTGGATATTGATTTCTTCAAAAAAGTGAACGATCAATTTGGTCATCAGGTTGGTGATCAGGTGTTAACAGAGATCACCGAGATTCTGGCCAAAGGAATCCGGAGAAATGATGTTTTAGGTCGATGGGGCGGCGAAGAGTTTATCATTATCTCTACTGACACGGATCTGTCTGGGGCCATGGTTCTGGCCGAAAAACTTCGGGTAATGATTGAATCGCATGTGTTTAGGCAGGTGGGAAAAAAGACCTGCTCTTTTGGAGTATCCCAATTGCGTAAAAACGAAACGATTGATGCCCTCTTAATCCGCTCGGATCAGGCCCTCTACCGGGCTAAGAGTCAGGGGCGAAATCGTGTGGTCGCTGAAAGTTAAGGATAGAAGGAGGAACTAAATGGAAACCATTCATGAAGCGAAAAATAAGTTCTATATGGGCGTCAATGAAGATGAACCCGTCGGTTTATTGAGTTATCATCTTGAAGGCCAACACTTGATTATTGAGCATGTCTATGTCACCAGAGAACTCCGAGGTCAGGAACTGGGGGTTAGGCTGGTGGCTAAGGCAGTGGCGTTCGCCCGGGAAAATAAACTTAAAATTATCTCCTATTGTTCCTATGCCGAAAAGGTGCTCAGTGAAAACCCGGACTATGGTGATGTTTTTTCAGATGACACCGATTCATGTGATAATTAATATTCGATAACCGTTTCAAGTGAAAAACAGCAAGAATATCGAAACGATCAAAAAAGGCGGATTTATTATCTGTCTTTTTATTTTTATGCCCTTGTTTTTTGCAGGTTAAAACCGTATAATAAGCGAATCGTTGTAAAAAACGATAATAATTATGGCAAAATTATGAAAAGAAACGTTTGCAAATGATAAAATGTGGTATATTATTACAGCCAGTCTGTAAAGATGCCATCAACATTGGTTGGTAAATCTCAGCGCAGCTGAGTAGTATAAAAGGGAAAAGAAAGGGGAAACGATGAAATCGATCCGATTACGTCTTATCACGTTGTTTACCGCACTGATTCTGGTGGTTACCGGTATTCTGGGGGTTATTGTGGTTAATCAGTTCACCAGCGTTTTAGAGGAAGATGCGCATGAACAATTACAGAGTACGGCGGAGGTTCAGGCCCGCTATATCGAAGCGAGAATAAACAATCAGCTGAACTATATGGAAGGTTTGGCACAAAATTCACTGATTCTGGATCCGGCGGTGTCAAAAGAACAACGGGTAGCTTTTTTTGAAGGTGAAGCGGCTCGAGTCGGTTATGATGCCTTTGTTCTAGCAGATTTAAGCGGCAATGGGGTTACCCAGAGTGCTGCTGGCGATGCCGTTAATGTGGCTGATCGAAGTTATTTTAAAGGTGCTGCCGCCGGGGTGCCGACCGTCTCGGACATCACCATCAGTCGGGTTACCGGTGAACCGGTATTACTTTTTGCGACACCAGTTTATCAAAACGGAGCGATCGCCGCTGTCCTTTATGGAAGAAAAGAAGGGAAGACGCTCAGCAATATTGTTGGCGAAGTTACCTATGGTGAAACGGGTTTTGGTTCATTGATCAACAATGACGGGATTGCAGTCGGAAATGCCGATCTGGAGCTGGTTAAGCAGCAGTTTAATTTTGCCAAAGCAGACGAAGAAAATCCGGATTATGCGCAATTAGCTGAATTGGTGCGTAGTAAGATGACAACCCGGGAACCGGGATTTGGAGATTACAGTCTGGAAGGAAAGGACTTTTTAGTTGGCTATGCACCGGTTGAAGGGACGCCCTGGGTTTTATCGGTAGCGATGGATCAGATTGAACTGGATGCCCAGGTGGCAGAGGTTCGCAATACGATCATCACAGTAATTGTACTGGCAATTATCGTCGCTGCATTTGCGGTATTTCTCATCAGTGGAACCATTTCAAAACCGATTGTGGCGACAACAGAAGAGCTTAATCGGCTGGCAGGTTTTGATTTTCGCTATGACGAACATTCCAATGCCGGCAAATATATTAATCGCCAGGATGAAATTGGAACCATGCTAAAGGCCGTTACAACTATGCAACAGAATGTTCAGGACAATCTGATTGATAAACTTGAACATATCGCACAGGGAAATCTGGATGATGAAATTATTATGGTTGGAGATCATGATCAGGTTGGCCCGGCATTGCAGGACACGCAGGAAGCCATCAAAACCCTGATTACCGATACCAATATGTTAGTTAGCGCTGCCGTAGAAGGTCGATTGGATGAGCGGGCGGATGAAACCAAATACGATGGGGATTACCAAAAGGTGATCGCTGGGGTCAATGCGACTCTCGATGCTGTTGTTGAACCAATCAAAGAAGCTTCGGTGGTACTTGAAGCCATGGCCCAGGGTAATCTTGACCAGGATATGCAGGGGAATTATCGGGGTGAGCATGCAGTCATTAAAATTTCAGTGAATAAAACCTTTGAGAGCATTAAAATGCTGGTAAGTGACACGAATTATTTAGTAGCCGCTGCCGTCGCTGGAGAACTGGACACCCGGGCTGATACAACCAAGCATCGTGGCGAATATGCCAGAATTATTTCTGGGGTCAATGCGACGTTGGATGCAATGGCAGAGCCGATTCACGAGGCGTCGGTGGTACTTGAAGCGATGGCTCAGGGTAATCTTGATCAGGGAATGGAAGGCAACTATAAAGGTGAATATGCCCGGATTAAAGAGTCTGTAAACCGTACCTTTGAAAGTATTAAAATGCTGGTGGGAGACACCAATCGTCTGGTGGATTCGGCAGTGGCGGGAGATCTGAATGCCCGGGCTGACACCAATAAACACAGCGGTGAATATGCCCGGATTGTTGCCGGCATCAATGCTACCCTGGAAGCCACTGTGGCACCAATACAGGAAGCCAATCTGGTGTTGGAAGAAGTGGCCAACGGCAGCTTGAAGTTACGGATGGTCGGAGACTATAAGGGTGAGCATTCAGCAATCAAAGATTCGTTAAACAGTACCCTGGACTTTTTACAGGGAATTGTTGATGAGGTGTCTGAGATTCTTGATCAGATGGCCAATTCAAATATGGCAGTTAGCATCATCGGCGATTATAAAGGCGATTTTGAACCGATTAAAACCGCCCTTAACCATATTATTGAAGCCTTTAATGGGATTTTAAAAGATATGAATGAAGCCGCCGATCAGGTATCTGCCGGTGCTTCACAGGTGTCAGATGGCAGTCAGATGCTGGCCCAGGGTTCAACTGAACAGGCTGCTGCCATCCAGCAATTGAGCTCCTCCATTGATGAAATTGCTGATAAAACCAAAGATAACGCCAAACGGGCCAGCGAAGCCAACATGCTTTCAACGACAGCCCAGGAAAAAGCCCAAAAAGGGAATGATAGCATGCGTCAACTTCAGGCGTCTATGGATGAAATCAACCAGGCCTCGGGAAATATTTCAAAAATTATCAAGGTTATTGACGATATCGCTTTCCAGACCAATATCCTGTCACTGAATGCGGCCGTGGAAGCAGCCCGGGCTGGCCAACATGGCAAGGGCTTTGCGGTGGTGGCAGAAGAGGTTAGAAGCCTGGCCGCCCGAAGTGCTGAAGCAGCCAAGGAAACCACGGTTTTAATTGAAGGTTCGGTGAAAAAAACGGAGGGTGGTACTGCAATTGCCGATGAAACAGCCATCGCATTGGAAGAAATTGTCGAAGAAATTACCAAGGCTGCGCAATTGGTTCAGGAAATTGCGGAAGCCTCCAATGATCAAGCCACCAACATCACCCAGATAAATCTGGGGGTTGATCAAGTCTCCCAGGTTGTCCAGGGAAATACTGCAACAGCCGAGCAGTCAGCCGCTGCCAGCGAAGAATTATCGGGTCAATCCCAGTTACTAAAAGAAATGATATCACGGTTTAAACTAAAAAGATAAGACTAAAAAAAGACAAGGAAGCATTTTTCCTTGTCTTTTTGTTGATAGAGGAGCATCGCTCCAGGATAAAAGTGTTTTTGGGGCAGATACGATATTATTCTTCTTTGGCCCAATCATCAAAACCCTGCATAACCTTATCATAGGTTTGCTGGGAGATTTCAGGGAGTTCGCCGCCAAAGGCTTCTTTGGCACTTTCAAAACCTTCTTTAAAAGCGTTTCTCAGGGTTTCGATCTTGCTTTTATCACCGCCGGAGAGGGCTTTAGCAAAATCAATAATTCGTTCGGATGTTTTGTTGACGCCAAAATAGCCGTCTTCAGAAATCGCTTCCTGAGCTGCTGCCTGGGTTTCAGAATCGACCGTGATTTGAACATCTTTTCCTTCTGCCAGATCTTTAAGAACCTGACTGACTTTTTTGCCCTGTTTTTCAATCATGGTCTCAACCATTTTTTTGAACGACTCCGTGTTACGGGCAAAATCCTGTTTGATTTCGTTGATCTTTTTACGGTCGACCGTGTAGGTTCCGATGTCTTGTGAAGTTGCTGTGCCAAGTTCAATGGAGTCGAGTTTCTGCACGACTGGCTGAACCTTATCTGCAGCTTCGGGTTCAACTTTAACGTCAGCATTTTGAGTAACGCCTTTGGTTTGAATCGCTTGATTCAAGGACTTGTTGGCATCAATTGCATTTGTATTCATAACAGCCTCCTTATTTAATATAATAGTAACGAGCTTCTCTAAACTATATCGACATAATTCGGTCAAAAATAACATTTATTTTAAATATCACAGGTAAAAAACGTCCTTTCAGATTACAAGGCTGAAAGGACATTTTTTATCCGATCTGTTTTATTGACGACAAAGTGCGTAATGATTTTTCGGGGTGTTGTGATGGCACTTCATTGGTTTCATGTTTTAGTTGTTCTGTTTCACAGGAAACCATTTTAATTTGATCCGCTGCAATGTTTTGCAGGTAGGTCACAAAGTAATCATTAATAATTGCTGTTTCATCGGGTTTATCAGGAGTGATGGTCACAAAGCCCGATAAAAATGTCAACCATGGCCGGGTGCTTGCTTTAATGTCCTGAATCCACTTCATTTGATGAACCTCCTGTTTTCCAGTAATAGTTTTTTGTAAGGGAGACGTGTTGGTCGATGTGGTTTTCATCTGAGATGATTTGAATCGTATTGATTCGTTCTTACTATTAATATCGCCATAGTTTATAATAACTTTAGGATTTATGGTTAAAGATAAGCAGACTTTTGCCAGAGAATAAAAATTATGATTTGCGGCTATCATACGTTTAATCTGAGCGATTGATAGAAACTACATTATCATTGTTTAAACAGTTTGACGGACAATAATCAATAAAAGCGCTTGATAAAATTAAAACACAGTGATATACTGAAAAACAATAAGTTAGAAAATGCTAACTTATTGTTTTGGACTTTGAGTTAGTCTTATCTAATAAAGAAAAATGCGGGAGTTAAGAATGGTGAATACAAAAAGGGATCAGATCTTTACTGAAATATATATGGGGATCCACTGCATACTGGTGTTAGTGGTACTGGTTTATTATTTTTTTTCTCAGATGATGACAGAAATGATGACAATCATGCTGATTGCTTATGGAATCTATATTGGTTTTGAGCTTTACCTCCTTGCCATCGGGAAAATCCTGAAACTGGAAAATTTGTTAGGTGGTTATTTTCAAAGTATTGTGGACGTTCTTTTTATTTCCATCTGCAGTATCTATCTGAACAGCTTTTTTTTCCTGATTCTGCCGATTCTTTGCCTATTTATCCTGACGGCCAGTCTAGCCAATGATCGTACGAAAAGTATCGTTCATGGGCTGCTTGCGACGTTTGGCTATCTGTTGGTGGGAATTTTAACGAATTATTTTTCTGGAGGTGTCATTTTTATTCAGGGAGTGTTGCTGATGGGTTTTAGTTTTTTTGTTGGTGAATTGAACCAGTTAATCAGTGATGTTTACAAGCGAAACCACTATGCAATGGAAGAAATTGAATATAAAAACCAATTACTGGAGTACCGGGCGACGACCGATTTTTTGACCGACTTGTCCAATCATCAAGCTTTCTATCAGTCATTGGAAGTGATTGCCGAAAAACATGCACCAATTACCCTGATTCTTTTGGATATTGATGATTTTAAGACCGTCAATGATGTCTATGGCCATCTATCAGGAGACTATGTGATCCGGGAGGTTTCTCAGATAATAAAAAAACAGCTTCGCAGCTCAGATATTGGGGCACGATATGGCGGGGAAGAGTTTGCAATATTGTTACCGGGAACGGGGCAACCCTTTGGCCAGCGAATCGCCGAACGCATTTGTGAAACGGTTGCGAAATACCCTTTCGAATTTGACCATCAGACGATGCGGATAACCCTTTCTGCCGGGGTTTGTCATTCTACGGTGGCGTTAAACCGGGGAGAACAGACGATGCTGGTGGATCAGGCCGACGAAGCTTTATATTGTTCAAAAAGAAACGGCAAGAATCGGGTTACCAGCGCCCAATTTAAATGAGAGCCAAACCAAGGAGAGGAGAGTTAGATGACTGAAAAAAAAGCATCCCAAGACATTTATGTTTTTTCCAGGTATTTAACTGAAGTGGATCAGCGCTATCGTTTAGCTGGTAATCAGGAGATATTTAATGGAAATTTTAGAAGTTATATCAAGCGGCTGATTGCCAAACTAAAGGTGACATCTTTCAGAGATCTGGAAAAATACCGAAATCCCCGATGTGCCAGTAATTGTCTGCCAGGTCACTCAATCCGAACCGCCTTACTGGCCATGAGTCTGGGGCAGGAGCTGGGATTGAGGGAAGTGGAAATCACCGAAATTGGGGTGGGCGCTTTGCTTCATGACATTGGCAAACTTTTTCTACCACGGGAAATACTGGATAAGCCATGCAAACTCAGCGATCAGGAATTTGCAGTAATTAAAACCCATTCGGAAATTGGCTATCAGGTACTCAGTGGACAGAAATGGCTGCCCCAGGCGAGCATTGATATTGTTCATAATCATCATGAGCGATTGGATGGGAGCGGCTATCCCAGGCATCTGATTGGGGATGAGATCCATCTCTATCAGCGGATTGTCGGCGTGGCTGATGTATTTGATGCCATGACCAGTAAGCGCAATTACCGGGAGGCGTTGAGCTATGAATTGGCATTTCAGGAAATCATTAACGAATCACCCCAGCTACTGGATGGACGAATTGTGTTTTTGTTAGATGATCTCATTAAACGAAATAAGCCGACAGAAAGAGAATCATCCGAGCGATTAAAAAAGAGGAGAGAGATATGCCATTATCCATGTGTCGAATAGGTAGTACGGTTATTGTGAAAGCGTTAAGTCTGGATGAAGAACTGTCTAAAAGGCTTTACAGCATGGGGCTGATTCGGGGCGCTGTGCTTAAAGTCATTTCCACCGAGCATCAGGGCCCCATGACCATCGAGCTATTGGGGAGTCAGCTGGTCCTGGGTTATGAGATTGTTGCTAAAATTCAGGTTGAAACTGCAAAATATCGTTAAAGGGTTATTTTTAAGTAGACGACCATAAAGGCAAAAAATAAGGTGATCGAAAGACAGATTTCATTAAAACCGAGTTCAAAAGAACGGATAAAGGCTAAAGGATTTCTTTTTTTGAATAAGCTGCGGTAAATCAATAGTCCCAGCAAAATTGAGCCCACAAAAAGCAGCATTTTTTCACCATAGGATAACGGGTTTATCGTCAAACTAATATTAAAAAGGATGGCGATCAAGTCACTGCCAAAAATTCCGCCGAGAAAACACAGCATGCTTAGGGTTAATACGACGGCCTTCTCCAAAATATCGGAGTTGGCTGCTTCTTTTTTGTCGGAGTGGCCGAACAGAAGCTGACCGTATTTCATAAAAACGATTATGGTTCCCAGATTAATCAGAATCAGACCCGATTCGATCCAACTACCGCTGGCGCCAGTAGCGATCAAAAATTTGGAGATACTGCCATTAAACAGCGGTGCCCCAATGATCCCTAAAATTGATAAGATCGTTGCTACGCCGACGGCGGGCATGTGTGAATAAACACCATGGATCTCGCTGATCTTTCGGGTTTTATACTCGGAGATGATCATCCCGGCGGTGAGAAATAGTGTTGATTTAAAAATAGCGTGATTCATCAGATGATAAAGGCCACCCCAGTAAGCCGCAGGATTATTCAGACTGATGCCGATCATAATAACCCCAATCTGTGATACCGTTGAATATGCCAACAGCAGTTTAATATCCGTTTGAGCCAGAGCCAGCATAAAACCGACGACAGCGGTGATAAAACCGAGGATCACAAACAGTTCTGAGGTATCAATCAGGGGCGCAAAGGTGGTCTGCAACCGGAGGAAAACGTAAATGCCGGTTTTAACATACAGGCCGGACAGGATAGCCGAAACAACTGACGGGGCGCTGGGGGTCCCGTGAGCTTTGGGCAGCCAACTAAAAAGCGGCATCAAGGCAGCTTTTAAACTAATAGCGGTGATCATAAAGGCATACGGCAGAATCAGGCTGGCGGGATTGTTAACCTGACTGAGTGCCGCTTCCAGAGCATAAAAATCAAGAACGCCGATTTTTTTATAAAGCATCCCCAGACCCATTAAGAAAAATGACATGGCGACTACATTGATCAAAAAATACATCATCCCATCGTATACAGAAACACTTGCCTGTTTATACATAATCAATATGGTAATAATCAGGGTGGCGGCTTCAATCAGAACAAATATGTTAAATACGTCATTGGAAAGAAAAATTCCAATAATTAGGCTTTCCAGACCAAGAAAAAGAAAGAAGAAAAGGTGGTCGGCATAATTTTTGTTGTGAACAAAAATGACCATTGCCAGGAATAAAAAACAGCTTAAAAAAACCATGGCAGTGGCCAGTAAATCTGCCCTTAAAGTGATGCCGATGGTATCCGGCCAGCTTCCGATGTTTTCCAGTAGCGGACCATTTTGACGTACCTCAACAAAGATCATGGTAACGGCAGCCAATAAGGCGGTTTGAAAGAGAACCATGATTTTTTTTGCGGCTTTAATGGGCATCAGTTTTGCAGTGGTGCCAATAATGAGCGGGGATAAAATAAGCCAGTGCAGACTAATCATGGCGATTCCTTTTTTTCATGACTTTTTGCCAGTTGGTTGATCCAAAGCGATGATAGAGATGAATAAACAGTGTTAAACCCGCCGCTGTCACTCCGATGCCGATGACAATATCGGTAATCATCAAGGCCTGGGGAAGCGGGTCGGCGGCCAGTAACATCTGGTTTACATCGCCAATCGGTGGGACGCTCCCAGGAGCTACATTGGTACTAACAAAGTATAATATGATCGCCACTTGCATGATACTGATAGACATGATTGATTTGATGATATTTCTGCGGGCGATCAGTCCATAAACGCCCACAAAAAAAAGTACAATACTGATGGTTTCGCCATTAAGTGCAATCATAAAATTCCTCCTTCATAAAAGGCAAATCTGAAAAAGATGATGGTAAAACCGCTGCAGACTTTTAAACCAATTAAAAAATTCATTGCGATCAGATAGATCAGATTCATTAGTTCGGTATGGTTGGCGGTGGCTGAAAACAAAAAAAAGGTCGGATAAAGGATAATACAGACAAACAGAATTTTTTCAGCGGTTTTTAGTGTTCTTAACCGGATACACCGATTCGGATCGACCAGATACCGGGTGATAAATACAGCAGCCAGCACAGCCCCGCCCTGGAATCCCCCACCGGGGCTGGCATGACCGTTTAAAATAATGTAAAAACCAAACAATAAAATAAAGGGATACAAGAGTCCGGTCATCCGGGTGATAATTTCAGAATTGTCAGTCATCACTGCGCCTCCAGGATAAATTGACAACTGCGGATACACTGACAAGCAGAATTAGGGTTTCAAAGATACTGTCAAATACCCGGTAGTTTAAATAAATTGCGGCGACGGCATTTTGGGTATGGGTATCGGCGTTGAAATGGTCAAGATAAAAACGGGCAATTTCTGGAGCGGCAACCAGTGGGGCATCAAAATTGACAAAAAGAACCAGAGCGGCAAGGGTAGCGGCAAAAATCAGGGTTATAATTCTACGCTTCATTATCGTCTCCTTCGGTATAGCGAATCAAATGAATGTTCAGGTCGCCATGGTTTGTCAACAAATGATCTTCAAGGGCATCCAGCTGATAGTCATCGACACTGCCATAAATCCAGAATTTTTGGTCAGTTTGACAGATGGCCAGATCAAATTTATCCTGAGTCAGAATGGTCTTTATGGGTTTTTCAGAATAAATGATCTGAGGTTCCATTTCCCGTTTGACCAGAAACGATTCAAGACTGTTTAAGAACGGGGAATTATTCGTTAGATTGCGACGATTCGGATCGTTTGGATCACTACAAAAATAAATAGTGAAGATCTGATATTTTTTGAGTGCCACCAGATATAAAACGGTCGTGATGGTCGTACCGATAACCGCTTCAGCAATGGCCACATCCGGGGCACCGTAAAGCAGATAAAGAAAGGAACTGATCAGCGAGAAAACTCCCAGATAGACAACCGCCCGCCGTAATTTTTTGGTGTTCAGAGCGATGATGGCCAGAACAACCAGGGTGATCAGAAGGATGTTTGTCGTCATAGTCGGGTATCCTGATTGATGGTATAGCCACTTAAAAAAGCTGATCGGGCGATGGCATGGGTGGAAAGAGGATTGGTGATCATCACCAGTAGAGTAATCAGCATGATTTTCATAGCAGCATAGCTAAACCCCGACAAAATAATGAGACCGATCATGATGGTTAAAAAACCGACCGTTTCAATTTTGGCAGAAATAAGAATCCGGGAGTAAAAATCTTTAAAGCGAAACAGGCCAATTACCCCCAGTGCCATAAAAATAAGGGCAATGGTGACAAGCAGATAGGCCAGCAAGTCGATCATGACAGGTCTCCTTTCTTTTCAATGAATCGGGCAATCAGCACCGTACCGATAAACCCCAGCAGTGCATAAACCAGGGCCACATCCATTAAATAGGACTGATCCGTAATCAGTGCCAGGAGAACGATTGACATGATAATTTTTGCTGAAATAGTATTTAGTCCCAGCAGGCGGTCCCAAATCGTTGGCCCCAGAATAACCCGGATAAGCACCAGAACAATATAGATAGCAATAATCAATAAGGTTGTTTCTAAAAATGTCATCGATCCAAACTCCTTAATATCATTTCATAGGGAGAACAGATTTTTCCTTCGGCGATATCAGTAAAGCTCTTTTCATCGGCGAAAGCCAGAATTTTAAGCTGTCGCCCATTCTTGCCAAGAGTCACAGTGCCGGGTGTCAGGGTAATGGCATTGGCCAAAAGACAGATGCCCAGATCACTATGGATACAGGTTTCGTACTCGATGATCTTGACAGTATCCTCACTCTTAAGAATTTTTAAAATTGCGAAAAAGCCGGAGCGGTAAATCTGAAAAAATAAATAGATAGCGTAACGAAAAAGCACTTCGGGCTTAATTCCATAAGCCCTCTGATAGTCATTTTCCAGCAAGTAACGGTTGGTGAAAAATAAGGCGACTGACGAAAAAAACAGACCCACCAGAATCTGGGATAAAGCCAGACTTTCATTTAAAATAAGCCAAAAACCAGTAAAAATAAAAAGCAGAACAAGGTTATCAATCAGTTTTTTCATACAAACTCCTTAAACGTGGCGTTATGATCAGGGGAGTCATTTTTATTATAATCAAGCTAAGCACGCACTGTCAACCACATGCTTTTATCGGACATTCTAAAAATTAGAGTCGCCGGTATCGAATTAAGAACAGTTTTGAAGGATGAAAATGAGGCCTAGTTTGGATAAAACCAGGCCTCGAAATGGTGAGGACAAAACTATTAATACTTATCCATATCCAGATCATCAAGAATGATGCTTGGTTCTGGTGCCGGGGTGATAACCGGTTTTACCGGGGAAGCGGAAGTTGATCGTGCAGCTTTGCTGGAAGCACTCGTGGTTTTTAGCTTAAACGCTTCAACCATATGTTTTAGCATCTCAGCTTGACCAGAGAGCTCTTCACTGGCAGCGGCACTTTCTTCGGCAGTGGCGGAATTGGTCTGAACAACCTGTGAAACCTGCTCAATACCCTGGGTAATCTGGGCGATTTCAGAAGCCTGATCATTGGAGGCCCGGGCAATGGTGCCAACCAAGCCAGCAACTTTGTCAATCTGATTGAGAATTTCTTTCAGGCTTTCGGCGGTGTCATCAGCAATTTTTGTTCCGACACTAACCTTATCAATCGAGCCTTCAATTAAGCCCGTGGTCTCTTTGGCAGCTTCAGCACTTCGGGCAGCCAGGGTTCTAACTTCTTCAGCGACAACAGCAAACCCTTTACCATGCTGACCAGCCCGGGCTGCTTCCACGGCCGCATTCAAAGCCAGGATATTGGTCTGGAAAGCAATGTCATCAATTACCTTGATAATCTTCGAAATATTATTCGAGGAATCATTGATGTCACCCATCGCCCCGATCATCGTAGCCATCTGACTATTGCCTTTTTCGGCATTGGCTCTGACATTGACAGCCAGTTCGTTGGCTTCATTGGCATTCATGGCATTTCGCTTGGTTTCGCTGGCAACCTCTTCAATGGAGGCCGTCAGTTGTTGGATGGAACTGGCCTGTTCGGTGGTTCCCTGAGATAAGGCCTGTCCACCATCAGATATCTGTTTGGCCCCCATGTCAACCTGTCCGGCAGCCACGTTGATTTCGGTCATGGTGTTGCTTAGCGTACTGGTGATCTCATTCAGGGCTGTTTTAATGGCCTGGAAATCACCCAGATACTCGGTGGTAATCTGGTGATCCAGATTACCGCGACCAATTTCTTCCAGCGTAACCGTAATTTCATCCACATACCGTTTCAGGAAGGCAATAGTTTGATTCATGTTGTCTTTGATTAAGGTATAGTCGCCATTATAGTGGCCAACCATTCCGGTATTCAGGTTGCCCTGGGCCAGTTCTTTCAAGGTCGCCGATGCTTCCTGAACCGGTTCCACAACGGCATCCAGGGTAGCGTTGACACCGTCGACGATCCGGGCAAAATCGCCCTGGTGACGGCTGGCATCAGCCCGGGTATTCAAGCGGCCAGCAATACCGGCCTCAGCCAGCATGGTGGCATCACTGATCAGGTTATCCACTGAATTTTTTACTTCACCGAGAGTATTGCCAATTTCATGGAACTGCGCACTGACTTCAGTGGTGTATTCATCGGGCTCGCCAACATTCATATCGAAGTCCAGATCGCCTGCTGATAAACGGATCAGATTGTTGCCAAGTCGTGATACTTCAGTTTTGGTATAGTCGCTAACCCGGATAATCGGGGTTAGATCGGTGACGATTTCGACGAAGCCAATATTTTCACCTTTTTTGTTTTTGAGATAGGCGGTATCCTGTTTATTGCTTCGTCCGACCCATTCGAAATAGCTGTCATTTAAGCCCTGGTCGACCAGTCGCCGGATTCCACAGCCTTCGGTACGGCAAATATCGGCATTGGCATTGTAGCAGTCCATGCCACAGGCAGATGTACGATCCGTGATGACATTATTGGCGATCATCAGTTCTTCAAATGGCTTATTCATGAAGGTCCATTTCATATCATTATCGGTGACATGTAGCGGGAATGGAATGGCATCAACAATTGCTTCATACCAGACCATTTTATCGACAACGGTATCAAGAGTGGCGTTAACACCTTCCACTATTTCTTTAAAACCGCCCTTAAATGCATCGGCATCGCCACGGGTTTCCCATTGTCCGGCGATAGCTGCATTTGATAACATAGTGGCTTCACTGATTAGACTACGGATGGTTTCAATGGTCAGTTTAAGTGCTGGTGAAAGTTCATCCTGGGCATCCTTTGGTTCCACATCCGTACTGACATCACCATTGGAAATCTGGTTCATAGTGCCAATGACAACGGTTTGAATGTCATCGGAGAAGGTATCCATGGATTCGGCCATTTCGCCGATTTCATCTTTTCGTTTCATGTTCAGGCGCATCGTGAAATGTCCCAGACTCATTTCTTTGATCATCTGATTAGCCTGTTGCAGGGGTTTGCTGATCATTGAGCGAAGCACTAAACCCAAAGCAATCGCCACTGCGAAAGCGACAAGGGTGACAATAATCATGGTGGTCATGGCGGCATCGGCTGTGGCACTGTCCATTTCTTCGGTTCGCTGGGCTTCTTCCAGTTTCATCGGCACCAGTTCATTAATTAAATCCATTTGAGCTGATGCCGCAATTTCATAAGGACCAGTATCGGCAAGTAGGGCAAAGGCTTCAGCGTCCCGATTCTGGATAGCCAATTCTTTGACCTTTTCAAATTCCTGGGCTAAAACTTTTCGGGCTTCCACAAATTCGTCAAAGACAGCCTGCATTTCGGGGTCGACGATGGTTTCTGCAAAAGCCGCAGCGGCCTCGTCAATTTCGCCATTACGGATAATAACCTTGTCTGCATTGGACTGAATCAGCTCGGGACTGTTTTCGATGATCATGTCCCGGACGATCACCCGCATCCGTTGGTAGGAGGTGGAAATTTGACCAACCTCGGCAATTGGCAAAGTCATTTTTTCGTAGAGAAGTTTGTTGGAATTTTGCAGCGTCTGCATATTCATAATACCGACGAGACCAACAACCCCAGTGATAAGGGCCACAATCATAAAGCTCACAATCAGCTTGGTACCAATTTTTAGATTAAGAATCCATCGCATTTTTTATTCCCCCTTTATTTCGGATAAAATAATTCCTCTTTCGGGGTTTATTTACCCGAATCAGACAAACAGTAACAGCATAAGCGCATAAAATAATGAATTAAATTAAAAAGGCCATGGGAGAATAAAAAAAGCGTTTAAAAAAGGCTTATCGCACAAAAACCTCAGATTGTCAAGATCGGACAACCTGAGGCCTGGCCAGAGTCAGTGCTAAATTAAAGTTGGATTGTGTTTTAGCATGAGCAAAAAGTTTTTGGGATAATCAGATAAGGGGTATCAGTATTTATCCATTTCCATATCATCCAGCAGGATTTGCACTGGTGGCTCGGGAACCGGGGGCTCTGATTTTAAAGGAGCAGCAGCTTTAAAGGTGGTTTGGGTGGCAGTTTTAAGTTTAAAGGCACCCACCATTTCTTTGAGCATTTCGGCTTGTCCAGTCAGCTCTTCACTGGCGGCGGCACTTTCTTCGGCAGTAGCTGAGTTGGTCTGAACCACCTGGGAAACCTGCTCAATACCCTGGGTAATCTGGGCGATTTCGGAAGCCTGTTCGTTGGAGGCCTGGGCAATATCGCCGACCAGACCGGTTACTTTTTCGATCTCATCTAGAATTTCCTTGAGACTGACGGCTGTGTCATCGGCAATTTTTGTTCCCATATTGACCTTTTCGATGGAGCCTTCGATCAGGCCGGTGGTTTCCTTGGCGGCTTCAGCGCTTCGGGCGGCCAGACTTCGGACTTCTTCAGCAACAACGGCAAAACCTTTACCGTGTTGACCGGCTCGGGCCGCTTCAACGGCGGCATTGAGCGCCAGAATATTAGTCTGGAAGGCGATGTCGTCGATCACCTTGATAATCTTGGAAATATCATTGGATGACAAATTGATATCACTCATGGCAGCAATCATTTTTGTCATTTGCGTGTTGCCGACTTCGGCATTGTTGCGTACCTCAATGGCCCGCTCGTTGGCTTCGTTAGCCCGAATGGCGTTTTTCTTGGTTTCTCCAGCGACTTCTTCGATGGATGCGGTCAATTCCTGGATTGAGCTTGCTTGTTCAGTGGTACCCTGGGCCAGCGCCTGACCACCGTCAGAAATCTGACGGGCGCCCACTTCAACCTGACCAGCTGCCACATCGATGTCGGTCATGGTGGTGCTGAGGTTGGTATTAATATCATTAAGCGACGTTTTAATCGCCTGGAAGTCGCCCAGATAATCGCTGGTGATTTCCTGGCTCAGGTTACCTCGGCCCATTTCTTCCAAGGTGCTGGTTATTTCGCCAACGTATTGGTTTAGGAAGTTGATGGTACGGTTTAATGCTTCTTTGATCTGAGCATGGTCACCCCGGTAGTCACCGCTCATTTGGGTATGGAGATTGCCCTGGGACAATTGGGTAAGCGTCGCCGAAGCTTCTTCAATGGGGGCAATCACTGCATCCAGAGTCTGATTAAATCCGGTAACGATTTTTCCAAAGTCGCCCGGGAAGCCGGAGACATCACCGCGATTGCTTAAATTACCTTCAATGGCAATGCTGGCCATTTTTTCAGTTTCATTGACCAGGTTAAGAATATTCTGAATCATGGCCACAAGGGCGGGAATCAGCGTATCGTTGTCACTACGTTTACCGATTTTTGATAATACTTCCAGATCACACATGTTCCCATTGGCGATATTGGTAGAGATTTCAACAATTCGGGTCAGTCGGGTGTGGACATCATTAATGGAATGGCCGATTTCAGCATAAATACCCAGATAATTCGTCGGCATGGTTTCAGAATAATCATTGAGACTCATTTTACCAAGAATCCGATTGCTTTCTTTAAGGGCTCCCAGGCCGTCAATACAGGCATTGATGCTATTTTTCAGGGTATTAAAATCGCCGTTATAGGTGGCGGTGATCTTTTCGGGGATCTGTCCCTTGCCGATGCGTTCCACATAATCAGCCGCCACATTAAGAGGTCCGACAACGGCGTCGAGGGTGTTATTGACACCTACAACAATATCTTTAAAACCGCCTTTGAAAGCTTCGGTATCGCCTCGGGTTGACAATTCTCCAGCCACACCGGCCTGAGATAGCATAGTCGATTCATTAATCAGACCCCGAATCGATTCGATGGTCTTTTTAAGCGCCGGTTTGATTTCATCCTGAGCATCGAGAACTTCGATGTCAGCTGAAACGTCGCCATCAGAGATCTGGTTCATCACCTCAATGACATCGGTCTGAAGATTATCGGCAAAATTATCCATGGCCAGTGCCATC
This sequence comes from Acetobacterium sp. UBA5834, assembly GCF_002435675.1. Taxonomy (NCBI): domain Bacteria; kingdom Bacillati; phylum Bacillota; class Clostridia; order Eubacteriales; family Eubacteriaceae; genus Acetobacterium; species Acetobacterium sp. UBA5834. Next base: position 43,776 of record NZ_DJGY01000030.1, read on the forward strand.
TCACCAATTTCATCTTTGGATTCCATATTAAGGCGGGTACTCAAGTGACCGAGGCCCATTTCTTTAATCATGTGGTTGACTTTCTTAATTGGGTCGGTAATCCGTTTAGAAATTAAATAACAGAAGATCAGACTGACTGCCAAAACCATTATCGAAATCAGGACACTATTTAAAATAGCGCCTGGCAAGGCTGACAGGACTTCATCGGACTCGATGGTTTGGATAACAGTCCAATCCATACCATCAACTTTTGACGAGGCCATATAATATTCCTGATTATTCAGGGTATAGGTTGATGCAGTTGAATCCTGCTCCAGGGCCGCCCCAATGGCGGTGCTTAATTCTTTAAAATTGGCATCGGTTTCCGCCAAGGTAATGGGATTCATCTGGTTGACTACATTATCCCGATCGGGATGAGAGATGGCAGTACCGGTGGAATCGACAATGTAGGTATAACCGGTCTCGCCAAACTTCATCGAATCGGTTATATCGTTGAGAAACCAGGCGTTGGCTACCGCAACCAGGACGCCGGTGATGGCACCGTTTTCATAAATCGGTACCGAGTAGGCCATGATCAAAGCGCCATTGTCATCTGGATTGACGCTGATCACCGGGTTCATGGTACCCCGCTCACCGGCGGCGGAAGCATGAAAATAATCCCGTTTGGTAATATCAACAATTTGCCCCCGATCACCGTAACTGTCAGACAGGTAGAGGTTGCCATTGAGATCGGAAACACCAATCCGCAGGAAGCGATTGGAGCTACTGACATCATTTTTCAGGATCGCCATTTTTTCATTGATTGGGACGCTTTGGGAAAAAATTTTATCCCGGGAAGCAATCCCCTCAAGATAAATATAATTCTGTTCGTTTCGACTGCTGATGATATCCGCTGAATTTTGCGCCTGGGTCTCCAGCGATTTCTCAGCTTCGGTCACCACTGCGTTCGTTAAGGCGTTTATCGAAACAAAGGTAAAGATGGCACAGACAACCAGAATCAGTCCGGAGAAATAAACCATCAGTTTTGTTCGAATGCTTTTCATATACACCACTCCTTTTAGATTAATAATCATAGATAATTGCGATAGGCTTTAACGTTTTGTTTGATTTTTGTAGTATCACAATTAGCTCCAGTAATCACCATGAATCCGATGATTAATAAAACAGGAAATTAACTACTAGTGTAACCGTTTTTATCAGGTTGATCAATGGTGAATTCGGCCAGGCTCTGTAATTTTTAAACAACAACCGGATTAATAGTTAGTATACCCAGAAATGATGCGGACATTCGCAAATTAATAGTCGAATGAACAAGCCAAAGAGGATAGGCCGATCATGAATGAGCTTTCGCAAATTAAGTGGTATTTATTTGCGCTTAATACAAAAAAGCAATAGACTTATTTTCCCCGATTTGTTAAGATAAACATACCTAAAATGGTGGTGCAATTGGAGCCAGGCGAAGGCTGGAAGCAATTGAATTACCACGGCATTTAATGCCACAAACAAAAAAACAGATAGCAGGAGGAAAAAATGGCAATTTTTGAACGTCTAAGTGACTTGTTAAAGGCGAATGTAAATGACATGCTGGATAAGGCTGAAGATCCGGAAAAAATGGTAAAGCAGATTATCATTGATATGGAAGCACAGGTTAACAGTGCCACCCAGGCTTTGGGTGCAGCGATGGGCAGTGAAAAACAGGCTTTAAAACAATTGGAATCCGCTAAAGCAGCTTCAGTAGACTGGAGCGACAAAGCAAAAACAGCATTGAAGGCTGGCAATGAAGAACTGGCAAAAAAAGCGCTGGCTCAAAAAACCAGTGTCGATGCGGATCTGGTTCAATTTCAGGCAGCTTATGACTCGATGAGCATGCAAGTTGGTCAGTTAAAAGATCAGGTGCGTCAGTTAAAAGCTAAGCTCGAAGAAGCCCGGATGAAACAGAATATGCTGATCGCCCGTTCAAAAATGGCCGATGCGCAGAAAAGTGTCAGCACGTCTTTAAACAGCACCGATAGCACCAGTGCCTTCACCAAGCTCGATAAAATGGAACAGAAGGTTAATGCCAAAGAAGCAGAAGCCCAGGCATTTACTGAAATGGCAGGCGAAAACACCAGTCTGGAAGATGAATTCGAAGCCCTGGAAAAAAATGCTGCCGTCGATGACGAATTGGCCAAGCTAAAAGCTGAATTGGGAATCGAATAAAACCATGGCTTTTATAATTGGATTACTGATTATGATTGCAGGGATTTGCTATGCTGTTTTTGTTTTGAAAAAAAGCAAAACAAAAGCTCAGGAAATCCAGTTTCAACAGACGACCTGCATCAAAGATGTTTTGGACATTGTCGGGGACTTATCCAGTTTGGATGAGAATTACCGGCATTACAGTGAGGTCAAGGGGCATCTTCACAGTGTATCAGGTGATGTGGAGGCTCCATTTTCCCAGCGGCCAGTGGCGTATTATGAGAATGAAGTATTTTCTGTTCACGAAGAAACCAGAACCGAACGGGATGATAAGGGCAATACCCGAACCATTACCGATAAGGTAGAAACTTCTTTGTCCAGCGAAAAGAGTCCGGTGGAAGTTTATCTGTCAGACAGCAGCTCCGATGAAAAAGTTTATATCGATATGGCCAGTTTTGGCGCTGATGTGGATTTAATGCCCGGCTGCAACCGGATGGAATCGGCAGATTCCAACTGGGTCAGAGATAATTTTAATTTCAGCTTTTCAAATCCCCGGGGCTCCCGTTTTCTGGGTTATCGCTTTTTTGAAGAGATACTGCCAGAAAATCAGCCGATGTATATCCTGGGTGAAATTCATAAGCGGGGCAACCGGCTTTATGTGGGGCGATCGGTGACCACAAAAAAACCATCTCACGTAACTTATAAATCAGAAGAAGAATTATTGGATGACGTTAAAAATGAAAAATTTGTAGCGTTGGCAATTGCTGTTGGCAGTGTTATTGCCGGTATTGCCGTGATGTTTTTATTCTCTTAGATTAATACAAAGCGGTACAGCAGATTATAAAACATAGGCCCCCGATGATGGACATCATCGGGGGCCTTTTTAAACGCTGAGCTTAAACGTGGCTAAGCCTGAAGCTGCCAGTTTTTACAAACATCTGACCAGGCTACACTATTTGAATATTTCTCCAACTCATCAATGGTCAATTCAATGGCACTGTTACTACTGCCACAGGCGGGAAAGACGGTTTCGAATCGCTTTAGGGAATGATCGAGATAAACGTCCACATCATCATTGACGGCGAAGGGGCAAACACCGCCGATACCGTGACCGATGTAGCGATCAACTTCGTCCGGAGTAAGCATTTTTGCTTTGGTTTTAAAATGAGCTTTGAATTTAGCATTATCGATTTTCGCATCGCCTGCGGTCACGACCAGCACACATTTCTCCTCCAATTTAAAGGATAAGGTTTTGGCGATCCGCTCTGGAGCGCATCCTAACGCTTGAGCGGCCAGTTCCACGGTTGCCGAAGACGTCTCAAATTCCTGAATTCGAGCGTCCAAATTCCACTGACTAAAATAGTCTCGTACTTTTTCTATTGCCATTTTCTTTGCTCCTTTTCTCGCTGAGGTTTTGGTCATAGTCAATTTATTTTAACATATTTTAAAGAACAAATGGCAGGTTGAGCAATGAATAAATCGGAAAAACACAACAAAAAAAGCAGTGATCCCGAATGGATGCGCTGCTTTTTTTATATTAGGAATGAAAAGAAAAAGGGGAGATGTTTATCTCTTGAATAAATAATAACGCTTAAACCTTTAGCAAAACTTGGAATTCAGAAATTATTAAGAAATATCAAACATGCATAATGGCTATAAATAACTAACGATTGATAAAAGGCTCTGTTACGGTTATAATTCCAGTAACAATAAAATTCCTGAAAAGGGTTTTCCGGCAAACATTAAAAAATTGTCAGGAACGCTTATAATCGTGTTAGTCAGGTAAAAAATATGGAGAAAGCAATTGAGGTAACGTTGATGAAATTTAAAAAGGCGCTGGTCTTGCTGCTGGTTATGGTTTTAGTCGGTGGCTCCTGTCCCCTGGGGGTTCTTGCTGAAGGTCAGACCATGGTTATTCAAAGTTTGGATGAGGTCGCAAATCTTGATGCCAGTTCAGACATCACAGATCAAATTATTGTTATTTATAAAAACCAGTCCACCATTGGCAGTCTTGGCCTGACCACTCAGGATATTAAGGGTGGTGAGTCTTTAAATGCTCAGGTGGATCTTATCGAAGTGGCCGACTCGGCGGATGTCGATGCTCTGGTCGCCCAATTATCAGAAAACCCCAATGTGCTGGTAGCCGAAAAAAATTCGTATCTCCAAACTTCAGCACTACCGAATGATCCCGATTTGTCGAAGGCCTGGCAGTTCGAACGGGTTGGTGCCGATGAAACCTGGAACAAGGTCGATAATTCAGAAACCGTGGTGGTGGCGGTTATTGATACTGGTTTAAATACTCAGCATCCGGATCTTGCTGATAATGTGGTAACGGGTTATGATTATGTCGAAGGAACCACTGAGATGGTGGATTTATCGGGGCATGGCACCCTGGTTTCGGGTTGTGTGGCGGCAGTGGCAAATAATGGTATCGGCATGGCCGGAATCACCGGAACAGCCAATATCAAAGTAGCGCCCTATCGGGTCGGCGGCTTGTCGGATGGCGACAAGAATCTGGATGTCGGCTATATTTGCGCCGCCTTGTATGAAGCGGCGGCCCGAACGGATGTAAAAGTAATTAATATGAGCTTCGGCGGCTATATGGTTTCAGCAGCTTTGCGGACAGCCGTGGAAAATGCCGCCAACGCCGGAAAGGTGCTGGTTGCAGCGGCCGGAAATGAAGGCAGTAACGCCAATTACAGCGGCGAGCTGGCAGTACCGGCATCCTACAATAATGTTATTTCGGTGGGAGCTACCGATAATACCAACAACATTGCCTACTTTTCTCAACACAACAGTTTGGTTGATCTATGTGCCCCAGGTCAGAAGATTTATTCGACCACCCATGATGGTGCATATGAGGAATCCTCCGGAACATCTTTTGCCAGCCCCATCACCGCCGGTGCCTGTGCGGTTTTAATGGCCGCTGATCACACCATGACAAGTCAACATGTGGAAACCCTGCTGAAGGAAACGGCCTTGGATTTTGGGGCCAAAGGCCGAGATGATTACTATGGTTATGGGATGATTCAGTTGGATGCTGCCCTGGCGCAGGTAACTCCGAGCAATCCATTGACGATTGATGCGTTTACGGTTGATAAACCAACCGGACAAACACTGGGAACGCAGCTGACGTTAACTGCGACTGCCAGCGGTGGTGAAGGGAATTATCAATATGGATTTTATTATGAATTAAATGGTCAAACCACTACCATCCAGGATTATAGTAGCACTGCCACGGCGGTCTTTACGCCAACTGCTGCGGGAATCTACACCTTGTCGGTCCAGGTGCTGGACGAAAAGGGTAATACCGTTAAAAAATCCATTGTCAATTATGTAATCAAAGAAAAGGCCGCACCAACCATTGAATACCGCACCCATGTCCAAAATGTCGGTTGGCAGAGCGTAGTAGCTGACGGTGCCGTCAGCGGAACCGAAGGGAAGTCACTGCGGCTGGAAGCCATCGAGATCAATACCATTACAAAAAACGATGATCTGGGGGTAAAGTATAAAACCCATGTCCAGAACATTGGCTGGCAGAATTTTGTGGCTGATGGCGCTTTAAGCGGAACCGAAGGGCAATCGTTGCGGTTGGAAGCCATTGCCATCGAATTAAGCGGTAATGATGCTGATCTTTTTGATGTATACTACCAGGTACATGCCCAGAATGTTGGATGGATGGGGTGGGCCTGTAATGGCCAACCTGCCGGAACCGCCGGTTTTGGCTATCGACTGGAGGGCATTCGGATTGAGATTGTTCCTAAAGGCAGTGCGGCACCCGGTTCAACGGTTAACCCCTATATTGAAAAGTGACGAATAAAATTTTTGAGCCCGCTTAGGCTGGGCTCAGAAAGAAGACAAACCCGATTACAGGGAAGAAAAGCTGTAATCGGGTTTTATTATTGCTACAAAAGGTGTATTACTGATCGCAAAACGAAATAACTCTAAAAATTTATCGTGTTTCAGATGCGTTGTCAGGTAAGTTTGCATTTATTGAAGATTAGAATGGGTATAAAAACTAATACGAGAATTCTATTATCAGTGGTGGATAATAACGGAGGGCATAAATGAAACAGGGACACTATTCGCAGCGGGGTTGGCTGGTCTGTAAAAGAGCGTTAGCAATGATGATTCTTCTCGTTTTTTTTTCGGGGGTGATTCTTTCAGGTGTTTACGCCACAGGTGGTGATGATGTGACTTCCAGGGAGAACATTTTGATTATCCATTCATACAATCAGGGATTTTCCTGGACTGATGCGCTTCATCAAGGCATTACCGAGAACCTTTCAGATACCAATTACACTATCTACACGGAGTATCTGGATGCCTATCGGGATACTCCCCTGGATCAAAACACCATTGAAAAAATTAAACATTACGCAACCAAAGACATCGCTGCCATTGTAGTTACCGATAATACGGCCTTTGAATTGATCTTATCATTAAAGGATGAATATTTTCCTGACGTTCCAGTTTTATTTGCCGGAGTAAACGGGGGGCTGCCGCTTGAGCTACCCTTTAATGACATTAAGGGTATCCTTCAGAATGTCGACTATGAAGCGTTTTTTGTATGGTTGGGTACTGCCATGCCGCAAATAAAGGATCTATTGATTTGTGGAGCAGATACCGCAACGACCCGGGGCACCTATGAACAAATGGTGGCGGCTTACGATAATCTGGCGGATGATCAGCGTAGCTTCAACTTACATCTCATAAAAATAGAGGATTATGACCAGCAATTGGAAGAAATAGCCGGTTATGACAAAGCATCCACAGCCCTATATACGGCAGGTTCATTCGGGGTGTTGAATCACGATCAGTACACCAATATGTTGTCGGCAAATTCGAACTTGCCAACTTTTTGCGGTGTCTCAACATCAATCACCAACCAGGTGATTGGTGGATTTGTGGTATCTCCCTATGAGCACGGGCGTATTATTGGTGAAGATATCCTGGCATTATCGGCAGGTCGTTCCATTGAATCTATACCGATTATTGAAGAACCGGTGCAACAGAAAATTTTTAATTATTATGGCATGAAGGCGTTTAATCTCCCCGAGGAGCGTCTGCCACCCAATAATATCATTATTAATAAACCGCAGAGCAATTACGTTTTGACCTTGAATCAGGTGATTCTGATCAGCTTTATCATGATCCTGATGGCTGTCATTATTTCTGCACTGCTGATCATCATGACTATTCGAAAAAAGTCCCACCTGGCTTTGGCAAACGCCAATGGAGAATTATATCGCCGAAAAATGGAACTGGAGCAAAAAAGTGAGAAGCTGCAGATCAGTCAGGACGAGTTGACCCGGAATGTCAGTTTATTGATGAATGCCAATCAAAAAATTTCATATCTGCTGGATTACAACCAGTTAACCGGTGTTCTCAATGAAATCCGGTTTAATACGCTGCTGGAAACAAATTTTTTAAAAGATCAGGACATTACCATTATCAATTTAACCATTACCAATCTCAATGAGTTGACATATAGTCACGGCAAGGAAATTTACGCCGCTATTCTCAGAAGCATTGCTGAATTTCTAGAAGGCATTACCAAAGAGCGGGATCTGATCGGTTTGTCCAGTAATAATGACTTTTTAATTGCTACGGAAGGTATTCACAAAGAAGAATCACAGTTAATTTGCCAGATGATCAATTTCTTTGATAAGCCCCTGGTGTTAGACCTGTTTACGGTCATTATAAAATACAAAATCGGCATCGCCTACTACCCGTTACAGACCGAGTCCTACTCAGAACTGCTACAAATGAGCCGACTGGCAATTACCCCGGTGATCAATAATGTTCTGATTAATGTTTCGCACTACGATCAATCAATTATGGATAAAATCCTTCATGAAAATGCCATTAAAAATGAAATTGAAACGGCACTGGAAGCCAGAGAATTTGTGCTTTATTATCAACCCAAATATGCCAATGATGGTACGACGATGTTGGGACTGGAGGCATTGATCCGTTGGCAGCAAAAGGATGGCTCACTTAAATCGCCGGGCTATTTCATTGATATTGCCGAACAGTCTGGTCAAATAATCAACATCGGTTTTTATGTAATCGAGCGGGTATGTCAGTCGATTGTCGAGTATAATCTGGTCAACAGAGAAATGCCGGTGGCCATCAATTTTTCCGGTCAGCATTTTGCCAGCCGGGATATTTTGTATAAGTTGCTGGACGCGGTCAACCGTTATCATATTCCTCCACACTTACTGGAGATTGAGATAACCGAGACTGCATTAATTACGAACAAAGAGTATGGTGCTGCCATTTTGTCCGAACTACGGGAACTGGGATTCCTGGTCACCCTGGATGATTTCGGCACCGGGTATGCATCCATTGATTACATCAAAAATCTGCCGATTGACCGGTTAAAGATCGACCAAAGTTATGCCAAGCGATTGGAAGATATAAAAAGTCGGAAGCTACTAAAAACAATGATCCAAATGGCTCATGAATTGTCCTTTGAGGTCACCGTGGAAGGGGTGGAAACCCGGGAACAGTTTGAAATTATCAAGACCTTTGAACCCAAAGAATTTCAGGGGTATTATTTCAAGCGCCCGGTGCCTTTGACGGAATTATTTAAAACAAACGAATAAACAAGCTGAGAAGTTCAATTGGAAGCAAACAATTGGACTTTTTTTAAGCAAAAAAATCAATCAGAATAAATGTTAAAAAGGCATTTATGAAAAGGTACCAGATTTATTTAGTATATCTGTCCGGGAAGGGTATATAAAAAATATCATTGTCGTCGATCGTGCGAATGGTCTTTTGGATTTGTCGGGTAAGTTTATGGGTAAGTGCGAAATGAAAAAGCATCGAACAATGGTTGCTTTGAGTGCAGTTTCCACAACAATAAGAAATCGCGATGCGAATTTCTTATTGTTCGCGGGCAGTCGCCAACTACAAACCAGCTTGTGATTGGCTCATTGCCTTCACGAAAACAATTTTGTAACGTGTAGGCGAACAGTTCAGAGAACTGTCCGCCGTACAGTGTAAAAATTGTTTCGTCGAAACTGGGCGCAAAACTCACGGCAGTATCGCAATTATCTAGGGTGAGTTTAGATTAGGAGCAGAGATGAAACTGATTGATAAAATCAACGAAAAATTAGGTGGTCTGGTTGCGGCATTATCCCGCTATCCGGTGACGGTTATTTTTTTGGTGGCAGCGGCGGTGGTTAACACCATGGCGATTGAGCAGGATGCCGATTATACCCGGTATTTACTGACCTGTTTAGTTGGTGCCTTTCTGGGGTTTACCCTCCAGGCGGTATGGGAGCGGTTTTTTGATAAAACAAGTTACCGGCTGGCCGCAATGGGTTTAGGTCTGCTATTGACCCTGGGTTATTTTCTGATCGTCAGACAGGATACCAGTACCAGTATGGAAACCTGGATTCGCACATCGGTTGCACTTTTTGCCTTGTTGATGGCATATATCTGGGTTCCGGCAATTAAAAGCGAGATCAGCTTTAACCAAAGCTTTATGGCGACCTTTAAAGCCTTCTTTAATGCCTTGCTTTTTTCAGGAGTGCTGTTTGCAGGGATTACCCTGATTATCACCGCCATCGATTTACTGTTGTTTCGGGTTTCGGAAAATGCCTATCTGCATACCTTAAACATCGTTGGAATACTGTTTGCTCCTATTTATTTTCTGTCGTTGATCCCCATCTATCCAGGGGTTTCGGACAAAAACCGGTCACCGGAGCAATTGGAGTATAACCGGGAAAAGCTGGCACGATCCTGTCAGTGTCCGAGATTTTTGGAGGTGCTGATTTCTTATATCATAATCCCGCTTTTGACGGTTTACACGGTGATACTGGTTATTTATATTGCCAGAAATATTACCGGAGACTTCTGGACTGATAATCGCCTGGAACCGATGCTGGTGGGTTTCGCCATTGCAGTCATATTGATTTATATTTTAGCTAGTAATCTGGAAAATATAATTGCAAAATGGTACCGCAAAATTTTTCCTAAAATCCTGGTTCCCATCGTTATCTTTCAGATTGTCGCCTCGGCGTTGCGGATTCAGGATACCGGAATCACTCATGGTCGGTACTATGTGATTATTTTTGGTGTCTTTGCAGCTATTTCCGGGATTCTGATGTGTTTTATGCCAGTTCGTAAAAATGGGATCATCGCTGCGCTATTGATCGGCTTCTCAGTATTTTCGATTATTCCGCCGGTGGATGCTTTTACGATTAGTCGTTCCAATCAAGTTGGTCGATTGACCGAAACGCTGGTTGACAATAGCATGATCCAAGACGATACCGTTTTCCCGAACGCTTCAATATCGGAAGCAGATAAAAAAATTATTTCTGACTCAGTCAACTATCTGGCGATGATGGAATACACCAGCGAAATTTCTTTTCTTGGCAAGGATTTTGATCTTTATCAGGATTTTTATGATACTTTCGGTTTTTATCGTTATGAGGAAGGCCCACATCGATACGAATCAATTTATCTCAATCTGAATCCACAGTCGCCGATTGATATTTCTGGGTATCAGACCTTTGTAGTGGCAAATTTCTACATGCAGGATGATAAAATGGATCCAACGATATGTAGTTTTGAGTCAAATGGAAAAAGCTATACGTTGGTTCGTGAAAAAACAGGTAGGATTGGGGAGTTGGTGCTGACAGAGACAGATGGTCAAGAACTGATGCGGATCAATATGCAAGAAGTGTTCGATCATTTTGATACATCCCAGGGTGGCAGTTACCAGGTTAGTAAAGATTATATGAATGCCGACGAAGCTATGTTTACAGTGGAAAATGATAAGGCGAAAATTTCGATGATAGCGATTTTTTTAGCCATCGAAAAATCAGATGTTGAGACAACATATAATGCTGACTTTTATGTGCTGGTTCAGATAAAATAACGAATGGTAAAAAATTTTATTAAATAGTCAGTATTGCGTTTGGGGTGTCGTCTTTATTTTGCCAAGTAAATACCGTTTTTTATACTTGATCCGGGCGTATTTGCCGATTTTATTGATTATCAGGGGATTGACCACCCCACCGATGACGCCGACAATGGGCAATCCTTGAATAAATTTGGCGGTCAGCAGGGTATTGGATAAAAGATCCGAGGTCTCCTTCATCACCGCATCCAGATCAATGCTTATGTGGGCGTGGGTATCGATATCCTGACCTAAGCCCTCGACTTTCTGATCGTAGGCTTTGCGCAGATCTTCTTTGGTCATGGCGGCGCAGATCAGATAAAGCAGGTAGGCTTTTTCTTCTTCCGTGGTGTATTGAAAACCATAGGACAGGGCGATTTCATTGATGGTTTTAACGATGACGCCAAGAAACAGGGGAATATCAGGTAGACCAATCCCCAACAAACCCAGAACACCGCCTTCAATGGCAGCAATGGATTCATTGATGGTTTTGGAGTGCTTTGACGATTTATCCAACTTAGTCAGATGTTTTCGATTCATATATTTTTCAATCGCATAATTATTTAAATCATATTCGATTTCAATTTTTTCTTTATTGACTATTTTTTCGATTAATGAACTGCCTTTTTCAAAGACCAGATGAAAGCCCATGTAAAAGGCCGCGTCCAGGGTTGACTGCAGCTTGGCTGGTATTTTATCCTGAATTTTATTGACCATCGGGGAAAAGTTTGATTTCATAAACGGACTGTCAGTCTGATTCAAAAACTTCTGTTCGTGTTTTTCCAGCATGGTCAGTTGTTTTGATAGGATCAGGTCTTTTTTCATTTTTGAAACTCCAATCAGTTGATTTAATAAACGCTATCTTATCCTATCATTCTATCAATTTTCTTTAATCAGAACTTAAACAAGCACTTAATATAATAAAAAGGTTAGCTGATTTTTCTGACCGGAAACTGGATTTCGGTTAGCCAGTCTTCGGCGGAATCCTTGTTCCAGAGTCCATCAATATAGGACTCCCGGGGATTGTCAATAATCTCATAGCCATTATTCTCAACCCATTTCAGCACCGCATTGTAGGCTTTGGGGAAGCCTTCATAGGGACCTTTGTGAAGGACGCAGGCAGCATGCTCGACCCGGTCGATGACTTTGAAGGTCAACATTTCCGAATCAATCTTCTTTTCTGTAACGGCTTCGCAGATTTCCACATCCACATCGGTTTCCCGGTATTCGCCATCATGATAGATATTAAAACAGTATTCCGGAACCGCACAGACACAGCCCAGCCGTTCCATTTCGGCCCCCATCGGCGGCACCACATCAAACAGGGCATCGTAGCTGGAGATCACCGTCCGCATCGAGGCCACAATCACCTCGGGTAAGTCTTTTAAGATGATGTGGTAGTCGCAAGTGTCCGCATCTTTTTTTGCCAGATAGGATTCCACCTGGGCCAGGCGCAGGGTATCGGCGGCGATTTTTTTGATGAGCTCCAGCCGCTTTTTTTGAAGCAGTTCTTTTTCCGGGATCCCGCCCTGGACTTGTTTGATTTCGTCCAGGGTAAAGCCCATATCCCGCAGGGCCAGAATCTGGTGGAGCAGGGGGAGTTGGGATGAGGTATAATAGCGGTAGCCTGTCGTTTCTTCGATAAACGCTGGCGGCAGTAGGCCGATTTCGTCATAGTGGCGCAGTGCTTTGATGGTGACCCGGTTGATTTTAGAAAACAGTCCGATCTTATAATAGACGGTTTCAACGCGTTGACATTGATAGGTTTCGTTCATTTGTTTTCCTTTCTTATTCCCAACGGAAGAATCGGATGGATAAAATAATGCCCATGACCAGCGATCCAACTAACACCATCAGGGGAAGAAACAGGTTGGTTTCCAGTCCCAGACTGGTTGATTTCAGCAGGGCAATACCCTGAGTCAGAGGCAGAAAACTGGCCACGTTCTGGAGCGGTTGGGGAAAAATCTCAAAGGGAATGGTAGCTCCGGATAAAAACAGCATCGGGAAGTAGACAATACTGCAGACTACATTGGCGGTTTTAACGGTGCGACACAGGCTGGCAATCAGCAGCCCAAGACTGTACATCGACACCATCACCAGCAGGTAAGACCCGAAAAATGCGAGCTTTCCGCCAATGATTTCATATCCGAAGAAGGTTCGGGCGACGGCGTAAATCAGCAGTGCCGAAACAAGTGATAGCAGCATGTTGATAACGGCATGAACCCATAATAACATAGTTGGACTCACCGGTGTCACAAAAAAATGTTTGAGAATTTTCTTGTCCCGATAATCGGCGATGGTCAAGGGTATGCCCATAAAAGCCGTGGCACAGATTCCTACGGTGATCAGAGCCCCGAACGAGCTTTGAATCAGGGTGTATCCGGCATCAGTGGGAGCGGGGTTTTGTCCGACAATCAGACCGATGAGGATCATGATGCCAACCGGCATACAGACTCCGAAAAAGATGCTGTCAATACAGCGCAGCGACAGTTTGCCTTCGACTTTTAGCAAGGTAAAAAATTTTTTCATATGGCGATTTCCTCCTTCATGAACCAGAGATAGGCTTCTTCCAGCCGTTTATAGGGGCTTTTTCGAATCAGCTCGGGTACGGTGTCAGTTACCAGAGCTTCGCCCCGGTTAATGATGCAGACCCGGTCACAGAGCACCTCCACCTCGTCCATGTAATGAGAGGTGAGAAACAACGTCAGTCCTTTTTCTTTAAGCGCCGTTAAAACCTGCCAGACCTCCCGCCGGGCCTCGGTGTCGAGCCCGGTTGTGAGCTCATCCAGAAAGAGTACCTCAGGTTGGGGGATCAGGGCCAGTAGTATCGACAGTTTTTGTTTTTCGCCGCCGGAGAGTTTGGCCACCGGTTGCTTGAGGTAGTGATCCAGCTTAAACTGCGCCAATAAGTCATGGTAATCAGCAGGTGACTGGTAAAGGGCGGCGATTTCTTCACAGACTTCACCCACCCGGATATTGCCCTGATAGCTGGAGGACTGCAGCTGCACCCCGACCCGCTCAAAAAGTTGCTTGCGTTCTTTTGTCGGGTCCATCCCCAGAACCTGAACCGAGCCGTTTTCAAATAACTTCAGTCCCAGGATACAGTCGATGGTGGTCGACTTTCCGGCGCCGTTGGGCCCTAAAAGACCAAACACCTCACCTTTTTTGACAGTGAGGTTTAAATTTTTTACCACAACCCGATTGCCATAGGATTTGTTTAAATTTTTCACTTCAATACAGTTTTTCATTGCTTCCTCCAATCATTTCTTGCTACAAGTTGAAGTATAAATGCTCCTCCACGGGGAGAGTCAAGGGTGATTTTTAAGTTCTTTTCAGTAGTAAGATTTAAAACGACTGGGCCAGTTTAGCTGTTTAGATTGCTTTTATTCGGGTAAATAAGCAAATAAAATAATAACACTTTATCTTGGGAGGATAAAAATGAATAAAGACACGTTTGAAGAAAAATGGGAACAGATCAAAGAGGATGTACAGGAAAAATGGGAGAAACTGACAACTGAAGATCTGGAAGCGGTAAAAGGCAATGCTAAAGTGTTGGTTGATAAACTTCAGGAAAAATATGGCATGACCAGGGAAGCTGCCGAAAAAGCCATTGAGGATTTAAAAGAAAAATTCAAAAAATAAACGTCGCATAAGGTTTAGGATAAAAAGATAAAAGCACCTCGGCATTGAGGTGCTTTTAAGTTAATTAGCGATTACTTTGAAATGCCCGGATAGTTGATCCGGGGGCTGGGGAGCCAGCTGGAACAACCATCACTTCGATTGCTTCCAGACGATAGCCATAGCCTTCGGTACCGGAGCTACCACCATTTTTGGCCCAGTCCAACCAACCGATATTTTCAGCATGAACCCGGTAATAAACATCGTAGCGGGAAGCATCAGAACCAGTTAAACGGACTTCAATGGCTTCCAGGCGTAGGCCCTGATTAGAGGTACCACTGATTTCACCATCATGTTTCCAATCCTGCCAGCCGATATTTTGGATGTGGGTGCGATACTCAATGCCCAGATCATAGCCTTTGTTATCTACTTGAATTTCAATGGCTTCCAGGCGTTTGGATTCTCCGGAAGTACCACTGGTTTGCCCATTCATTTTCCAGCGTTGCCAGCCATAATCCTGGACATGGGTTTGGTAGGAACAGGTAATACTTTTTTGTGCAGAAACACTTAAGGCTGTGGCAGAAGTGTTTCCCGCACCATCATAAGCATAAATGTGTACGGAATAGGTTCCCAGCTCGTTATTGTGCTGGTTGTATGAAACCCGATAAGATGCGGTGTTGCCGCTAATGCTGGCCCGGTGCCAGACCAGGTCATCCTGTCCGTTGGCATCAGTCCAGGTGGGGAAAAGGACTGATGCAATACCAGAATCCGCATCAGAAACCTGACAGGTTATAGTGAAGCCTTCATCGTTGAGATCGGTTATCTGGGCATTGGCAATTGTCGGGGGGGTGGTATCACGGTCCGGTTCAGGTTCAAAGTCACCAAGATAAATATATCCCTGGAAGCCGCCAACAGAAACTGCATTTTCTGTACCAGCAGTAAAAGTGGTAGTATAAAAGTAAGAACCACTCCAAGACGACTCTGAAACAGTCACCTTATTTCCTTCAATTTTTTCGACAACCGCAACATGACCGCAGGAACTGCCGTCCCAGCAAAGAATGGCGCCGACTTTAGGGGTGGAGCCATAAGGGTAGGCACCGCTTCTGAGGTTGTAATCCCAAAACTCATTGGCGTTACCATTGCTTAAATTCGGTTTGCTGCCCAAAATTTCGTAGGCCCGGCCCCAGGCGTATGCGGTACAGTTTGGCATCCCATAGCCAGCCAGATAAAATATATTTTTGGAAAAGTAATAATCATTATCTGAAGCAGGTGCACTAAGTCGAGGTGAGAATACCGACGAACTATTTATGCCATCATTCAGGTAGGCTTCATCCGGCCAACCGGGATCGGCAGCCACATCACCGGGGAGCATTTCCCGGGTTTCAACAAATGGTTGGGCATCGATGGTCGTAACCACTGTTCCGCTATTATTGCTTTCTTCTGCCAACACAGCAACCGGGTAAATACCCAGAACTATCATTAGAACAAAACAAATAAAGACGCCACGATAAAACTTCATTTCCAGTATCCTCCCATATCTCTGTATTAATATAAATTTCGCATCGATAATGTATGTTTTAGAAATAATCGGCTTAATTTACAATAATTCCAATTAATTCGGTTACAATTCGTTACTTAAATTTTACACCCTAATTATAAATTTTGCAATGATTTACTATAAATTACAATAAAAAAAACTCAAAAAATGCAAGAATCATAAAACTGTCACATAAAGTTCGATTGTATTTCACGATCAGACATTAAAATATGGACAAAAAACGTCTTTAAAGGAGTGTCAGATTAAAAATTTGTTAAATTTATGTTAAAAGCGTTCTATTTTGGGAACTTATGGTGTAGAATGAGTACGGCAAAAAAACAGTCGAGTATGACATTCAAAAAAGACTTTTGAATGTGTAGAGAGAAACGGGGTATTCTTAAAAATATGACAATCACTTTATCGGATTTTATCAGCAGCATTGCCGGCAATCCAGCTTTGCTCATCATTGTAGTTTTAACCCTTGGGGTAATTTTGGTAAATGGTTGGACTGATGCGCCAAATGCTATCGCCACCTGCGTGTCCACCCGATCATTGGAGCCTAGAAAAGCAATTGTGATGGCGGCTGTCTTCAATTTCCTGGGGGTTTTTGTTATGACTGCCATCAATGCGACAGTGGCTCAAACGGTAGCCAACATGGTAAATTTCAGTGGTTCAGACGATGCGCTCATCGCTTTGTGTGCAGCCCTCTTTGCCATTGTGCTCTGGGCGACAGCCGCCTGGTATTTCGGGATTCCAACCAGTGAAAGCCATGCATTGATTGCTGGCATATCTGGGGCCGCCATTGCACTGCAAGGGGGAATTAGCGGGATTAACGGAGAGGCCTGGATTAAGGTCGTTTATGGGCTTGGGACATCGACACTATTAGGGTTTGGGCTAGGTTTTCTGGTCGTAAAAATAGTGATGCTGATCTGTAAACAGATGTCTCGACAGCAGACGAATGTATTTTTTAAGAATGGTCAGATTGGCGCCGGAGCGGCCATGGCTTTTATGCACGGTGCTCAGGACGGACAAAAGTTCATGGGAATTTTTATGCTGGGGATATTTCTGGCACAGGGGAATGCTGACGCCACGAATTTTGTGATTCCAGTATGGATGATGATTCTATGTTCGTTGGTTATGGCCCTGGGAACCTCCATTGGAGGAATGAAAATTATCAAAACGGTTGGCATGGACATGGTTAAGTTGGAATCTTTCCAAGGCTTCAGTGCAGATCTTGCAGCGGCAATCTGTTTATTGATTTCATCTGTTTTCGGATTGCCTGTCAGTACCACTCATACCAAAACAACAGCAATCATGGGTGTTGGTGCCGCTAAACGGTTTTCCTCGGTGAATTGGTCAACAGTTGGAGAGATGCTTTTAGCCTGGGTATTGACCTTCCCGGGGTGTGGCCTGGTCGGATTTATTATGGCCTGGGTTTTTATGCAAATATTCTAAAATAACACTATCTTAAAAAAGGGAGACATTATGTCAAAAAAAGTTAAAACAAAAGGGTATAACTATTACAAGGAATTTATTGCTGTTTCTAATTTGATTGTGAAAGCATCCGAAATGCTCAATGAAACGCTTCAGGACTATGATCTCAAAAGTTTGGAGAAGAAGCTGGTCAAACTTCACGAAGTGGAACGAACTGCAGATAACCTCAAGTATGAGATGATGGAATTTATGTACAGCGATTTTTTGCCCCCCATTGAGCGGGAAGATATTATCAATCTGGCCTGTGCGCTGGATACCATTATTGATTTAATTGAAGACATCCTCAAATATTTAGATATGTTCCAGATTGGAAAGATCACCCCGGAAATGTTTAAGTTTATGGATCTGATTGTCAGAAGTGCGACGTGTCTGCATGAAGCAATCAAAGAACTGAAATCTTTTAAGAAACCAAAAGCCTTAAATGAGGCAATTATTGCCATCAATCGATTGGAAAACGAGGGCGACGACCTCTATGTTCACTCGGTCAGACAGTTATTTATAGATAAACGGGATCATATCGAAACCATTGCTCTCATTCGTATTTATGATTATTTTGAAGAAAGCTGTGACTCTTTCGAGGATGCGGCCGATATTATTTCCAGCATTATTCTAAAAAACTCCTAAATCAGGGAAAGTATAAGCGCTTGTTTTAAGTAGCTATTTTATATACACCACCGTTTTGTTTTTGCAAAGCGGAGGGTGTATTTTTTAACCTGTGATGCCTATTTACAGGCTTGATGTGAACGTACGCAAAAACTATACAAACATTTACACTTTATCTATTTACATATTATAATAACGTGATATAATATTTTTAAATCAAAGATCATCAATCATTTTCTAATTTTAGTGATTTCGATCATTGAAAAGTAAATAATCGCACAGCTCACCAATAAAATAAAAATTACCAGACTAAAGTAACCTATTAGCAAATGGTCAATTGATTCGTTTTAATGGCAGTGGGAAAAATTTGAATGAGAAAACAGATTGCTCCGAAATGAAGAGTGGTAATAACCTTAACAACTCTTAATAGAAATAGTCAAAGATCATTGGGGATCATGAAATACCATTCGGTGAAGATGATGACGAAAAGATTTCTAAACGATTGTATTGGTTATTAATCCAATCTAAAGAGTAAGATGATTCCAAAAAGTTGGCGATATTTACAAAGATAAGTGATGAAGAAGATTTTTGATAAAATCAATAGGAGGAGTCCAAACGGATGACAACAGAGATTTTAGGCTAGGCCGGTTTTACAGATAAAAATGTAAAATCGGTCTTAGTCTTTTTTGGCTTAATACAAAGTAATGATGCTGATTATTGTAAAAAAGTTTTAAGGCCGGATCGTGGCCGGATTTAGGCGATAGGTGTTTATCGTTTTAATGACAATGCTGTTTTTTAAAAGCGAAACGGGGTATATTTAGTAACATCAGAGCACAAAATAATCGTAATTTATTGCCATGATAAAAAAAAAACGGAGGATATGATCATGAAATTACTGGTACCCATTGATGGTTCCAGGGCATCCATGAACGCCCTGAAAAAAGCCATGGAGATTGCCCGAAAATATGATTTTGCGATGAAGCTGGTGACAGTTGTGGAAGAAAACCATGTAACCAGTTATGGCAGAAACCAGAACTTCTGGCATCAGGTGGATGGTTCCATCATTTCAGCCGGTGGCGTCGAAATGGAGATTATGTCACAACTGGAAGAACGGGCCGCAGAGATGCTGGACACTATTGTGGCAGAATTTGATTTTTCCGGTATTGATCTGGAAAAATTAGTAGTGACCGGAGAACCTTCCATTGAAATTCTGGAAATCGCCAGGGAGGAAGCCTTCGATCTGATTGTCATGGGTAACCGGGGGATGTCAAAAATTAAGCGCTTTTTTACCGGTTCAGTTACCCAGCGGGTGATTTCAGAAGCACCTTGTCCGGTATTATCGATTCATGAGGATCTTAAATAATGCTTAAAAAGGTGACAAACGGTTTCTGTACCTTAGCAGAGAGAATGGCTTTAAATCGGCTTTACAAATCATTTGTAATATTTATACAAACGTTTACAAAAAATCTATTTACTTATTTCAAAAAGGTGCTATAATACAATTAATCAAAGATCAACTGATCATTTAAAAGTAAATAAGATCCAAGTTGTCAATAATTATAAATGAGATAATCAGCATCAACTTAAAAATTGAGACTGATTAAATCAAATAAATTAACGGCAAAGGAAAAATTTGTTTTAAATAATTTTTAAAACAAATTGTGCTTAAATTAAAACAAGAAGGTAACCTCACAACGAATTAAATGAACGATGAATGAAAAATATCCTTGAAAAAAGAAAAGTTCTCACGGTTTCTGAAAGCCATATCCGATATTAAATTGGAAACGAGAAAATGTTCTGAAGTCAAAAATATCAAGTAAAAAATTTAGTAAATAATAATCGGGTGAGTATCAAACAAATCGAATTTTAAAAGCGAGAGCATCCTAAAAATTGGAGAAATTTACTTAAAAAGTGAAAAAAGAAGATTTTTGATAAAAAATCATAGGAGGAATCCAAACGGATGACAACAGAGATTTTGGACTAGGCCGATTCTACAGGTAAAAGCGTAGAATCGGCATTAGTCTTTTTTTGTTGCTAAAAATAGGATGTGGTTATTGGTGCCTTTGAAAGTCGGATCAATCTGACGAAGAGATAGTGCTGGAATCACGATGCACATTGAATTTGATTGCGGCCATTTTTTTTGGCCGAATACAGACTGGCATCAGCTGCTTCGAACAAGTCAGTTTTACTCATTTTAGGGGTGAACGGGGTAAAACCGATGCTCATGGTGACAACCTCATCAGGCATGGTATCAAAAACCGCCGTTTCAAGATCGGTTCGTATTCGCTCAAGAATTTCAAGACAGGCTTCCGGTGATTTTTCAGTAAAAATAACGGCAAACTCTTCGCCGCCGTAGCGGGCAGCAAAATCATTGGCTTCCAGATTATCACGAATGATAGCAGCAGCAGTGGCAATAACCTTATCACCGTTGCCATGGCCCTGGCGGTCATTAATCCCTTTGAACCGGTCAAGATCCATCAATCCCAGTGAAAGATTAAAGGGTTGTTTGCGACATTGGGCCACCAACTCATCCAGATACTCGTGAAATGTTTTATGATTGTATAAGTTTGTAGCCAAATCCATCTTTGTGAGCTTTTCCATGTAAATGTTACGGTATAAAAGTTCTTTTTCTTTTTCAACCGAGATAACCATATCGGTATAGACAACTGAAAATCGTTTTGTCAATTCCCGGGAAAGAAAATAAGCGCTCACCAGAATGGCGGAAAATGTCGTAACTTCAATTACTGACATCATTGACAGCGGGGGGAACAACAACTTCATGCCAACAAATACAGCAAGGGACAGATAAAAAGAGAAGTCAATCAGTTTGAGATCCAGAAAAAAAATCGAGATAAGCACGGGCATCAAAAAAAGCGAGAGCATTACGTAAAAAACAGGATAATGAACCATGAACAGAATCATGACAATGGCCTGACATCCAACGATGATAAAGTAAGGGGTGACAGTTGTATTTAAGCGAATCAGCTTTTTTAAAACAATAAGAATTATAACTTCAAGTAAAAGCGGGAATAGAAAGCGTTCCAGGAAAAAAGATTGGGGAGCCAGACTGGAAAAAAACAGATTAAGCAGTGTCACTGACGATGAAACGCCAATGGCAATCCATAAATATGTAATGATGTGTGTGTACCAATTCTTGTTTAAATGCAAAATGCTGGCCTCCTTTATAGATATTAACACATCCTGGTCGGGTTAACCATAAAACGATTATGGATGCAACCTTTTTTCGGAATCTGGATGATATGGCTCATATTGTAACATTTTACCGGTTTGTTTTTCAAGGTGAATAAACACGATATGGGAAAAAAGAAAAAATAACGATAAAGCATCGTTATTTTAATTTTGAGATAACTATAATTGGATAAAATTCAGAAATAGTCGAATAAAACTTAAAAAATTTTACCATTGTTAAAGAATACCCATAAGCGGACAATTGCAACGCAAGAACAATTGACGACTAATTGTCGCTTATTCGTCCATCATTTGTTCCTTCAAATACTTATACATCTGGCTGAAATCGTTGAGTTCATCCTCGGATGTTGCGCTGCGAAGGGCTTCGATTTCAACAATATTGGTCACAAAAATATCCACCAGTTTGGGTTCAAAAAATTTTCCTTTTTCTTCGAGGAGATAAGCTACAGCAGATTCCTGAGACCAGGCCTCTTTGTAGGAACGGATACTGCGAAGCGCATCGTAGACATCCGCAATCGCCGTAATCCGTGCAAAGATATGGATGTCCAGCCCTGATTTACCGCTGGGATAGCCACCGCCGCCCCACTTTTCGTGATGTTCCAGAGCTAACAGAGAAGCATAACGGAGCATTTCCCGCTCGGAGCTTTTCAGAATTTCATAACCGATATTGGTGTGATACTTCATGATTTCAAACTCCTGCTCCGAAAGGCGGCCGGGTTTATGAAGGATATTTTCACCGATCCCGATTTTTCCGACATCATGCATGGGTGATACCGCAGAGAGACTTGTCACATCACGCTCGGAGAGTCCGTACTCCCTGGCCAGATAGGCAGAAACCCGGGCGACCCGTTTGACATGGTTAGCGGTTTCGAACGAGCGGGTTTCAATGACAGCGCCCAGTTTAGAAATCAAAACCTTCTGAGTATCCACAATTTCCTGGTTCAAATCAGCGATTTCGACCGTTTTCTGGTTAAGAATATTCTTTTCACGAATGGCATAGAGGAGGAGACCAATAATGGTGATCAGTACCCCGGTGATCACAGAGAATAAAATAATCAAGTTTTTGTTTTTTTCAAAATAGGAGACCGGTTTATTGATTACTGTAGCGCCTTCCGGAACATAACTCAGTTGATATGTTTTTAGAACATTATAATCAAACATATATTGATAATGTGAACCATCCTCATAAACTAAGGGTGAAACGGATTGTCCGGCCCAGAGATCAAGCAGCGTGTTGGCGGCACTTTCGCCATATTTATAGGAAGAAGCAACGTAGCCACCAACCACTCCAGTACCAAGGTAGAAATCCCAGAGTGCATACACCGGGTTCTTG
Source organism: Acetobacterium sp. UBA5834 (assembly GCF_002435675.1). Classification (NCBI taxonomy): domain Bacteria; kingdom Bacillati; phylum Bacillota; class Clostridia; order Eubacteriales; family Eubacteriaceae; genus Acetobacterium; species Acetobacterium sp. UBA5834. The sequence goes on from NZ_DJGY01000030.1 coordinate 66,663, forward strand.
GCGTTTTTTAAAATGTACCGGGGAACTTCATCATAATGGTAGGTTATACCATTTCGATCCCGAGAATACAAGACATAGAAAAACAGATCGGTGTCACCGCTATTATCAACGATTGTTTTGAGTTCCTCCGGTGTTTTGTCAAAGTAGTGTTGACTTTCATATTCCGGGTATTTTTCGGCAAGCATGGACACGATGTCTGAGCGCATTTCGTTACTGGTGGTGGTTTCATCATAAATAAAATGCAGCGTTTTAATAGCTTTTGCTTGATTTTGTTCTAAAGCCAGCGCAACATTCTTTGACACATCCGGCCGTTCTTCGATAATGACCATACCGGGAATCCCCTGACTGTAAGGTCTCAGAGAATTGATGCCCGTACTGACAACATAAGTGGTATTGGGCCAGATTGTTTTGCCATACTGATTGTAAAACAGCAGGGCATCATCATCACAAAGGATAATACCATCCAGTGAAACCTGCTGATATTTTTGAGTCATTAGTTCAGCCAGGGCTTTAAAATTATCAGCATCTAGACTGCTTTTTGTATCTAGAAATTCATACCGGATGCGAACCTTTTCTCCTGAATCAAAAAGTACCGCTTCAATTCCTTCTTCCAAAACTCGAGTATGGTAATAATCCCGTTGATAGGACTGAACAATCAAAATCTCTTTAGTATAGATTCCCAGATCATTGGTCGTTGCGAAGACCGCTGGAGAAAGCAGATAACAAAAAAGACCAGTAAAGAATATGAACAATATGATGCGCAACTTTTTCATTGATTTAGCCTCCAGTTAACAGTCTTTGTAATATTTATACCAATAAATTTTGCTCTTAAACAAGCGGGTGCATCCATAGAAGACTAATTATTATAATTAGTAAAGGGATTTCTGGGTAAGTATAAAGCTAATTGGAGTAAAAGGCACTGAAGTTTAGATAAAAATATGCCAGGCTTGTTTTAGAGGTGTTAATCAGGTGGTGCTTCAAAAATACCTAAGTATTTTGGATGATTAGTCGATTACATAAACAGAGAAGCCATTGTCTTTAAAATCAGCACACAAAAAATTTGAGAAGGAGATGCCATGATTGACTTGCCAGGAACCACCAATGTATACAAGCGACTGCCCAAAGAATTGTTTTATAAATATTTAAATGACGACAGTGCGTCAAAAAAGATTTTCATCGATGAAATTCGTAGCATCATCTGGATCAATACACTTTCACCCGAAACAATCGCACATCCAACGGGGCAAAATGTTACAGAAATCGCCATCGTCGAAATTATTCTAAACCGTCAGGCGATCAGTTCCACGATTCTTGAAATTATCAACCGGGAAATTGATCAATATGCGGTTTTCCTGGTTCGATACGAAGAGTGGGGTCAGCTTTGGTGCTGTGATCATCAGACACTTAATCCCCAAACGGGTTTGTTCAATTGCCAAAACTATCATCAGACGAATTGGATGAGCGCTGATGATTTGTCACTGAAGATTAATGGCATGAATCTGGATCAGATTTATGAGAACTTTTTTATGCAGATTGCTGGAAAAGCGTTTCCAGTCTGGAGCGATAAAAGTCAGAAAAAAAATGATGAACTGATTGAAAAAGTAGAACAAGCAGGAAAGTTCGAGCAATTGGAAAGGCTGGAAGCCACCATTAAAAATCTCGAAAGTCAGATGGGAAAAGAAATGCAGTTTGGCAAACAGGTTAAACTAGCGACAGATTTAAAAACGACACGAGAGGAATTACAAAAAATTAAACGGGGAATGTCGACCCATATTGAAATCCATCAACCGGAAATTGTGACGACTCAGGAGGAAAAACCTGAAGGAGTAAGCGCTTATTTTCCCAATGTATATATGAAGATGCGGGATAATAGAAGAAACCGCTTTGATTATTCGTTAATCTAAAAAATGATTATATCAACAAACCAATATAGAAAAAGCACCCGTCGAGGGTGTTTTTTTGTAAAGCAATTCGAAGAAGGGTGGAAACAAGCAGATCAGCGAAAATGAATTGCCAGGCTTTGAAAAAAAGCTTAAAATTAAAGACAGTCAAAAAACAGGGTTGGGAAAAGGAGTAACGATGTTAAAACGGATACAGAATATTAAAGGAATCGGAAAACGAGTCAGAGACATTAATAAAGCACTGAATCAGGAAGGGTTTTATCTGCCCTGGAATGACAGTCAGATCGAATTGTACTTCAGAAGTTTAAAACAGGAAATGACCACAGTCGATTGGAATGATGAAGAAGGCAATAAAATCAGGTTGATTTTTACACCCCAGATTATTAAAGAAGATGGCTATGATACAACGATCAATGTGATTGAGGTGGAATACTATACCATTTTGCAGATTGTCGAACAGATCCGTAAACAGCTTCATGCCCAAAAGCAATCATAAATCTAAGGACTGACTTCGATTGAGACAATCTCAGGGACGTTCAGGAAGCGAAAGGGCAATTTGGTCATGCCGGTGCCTTTGGTGACAAACAGGTTGGTTTGTCCCTGGCTGCCAATCGCATACAGCCCTTTGACATATTTTTTTCCATTGGCGGGCAGAATCTTCTCGGTGAGATAGGGCAGTGAGATCTGGCCGCCATGGGTATGGCCAGCTAAAACCAGCTGAACCGCATCACTGTTCATGTCATCGACAATATCTGGCTCATGGGTCAGCAGAATATTATAAGCGCCGTCCCGAGCCGCATCAGTCAGATTCAAATCAGGATTACCCCGATAAACATCATCCAGGCCTAGCACCCGCAAATTAAGCTCAGAAATATCCAGCCAGTCATTAATGAGAACCTCAAAACCGGCAGCGTTCATCAAGTCGGAATAATTGTATTGATCCAATAAGGCATACTCATGATTTCCGATGACGGCAACCTTGCCATAGGTGGCGTGGATTTCAGCCAGACTTTGGGCAATTGTATCCGGATTGACGGTGAAATCGCCACTTGATCCAATCAAGTCACCGGTAAAGACAACCAGGTCAGCATTTTCTGCATTTATCTTTGTGACAATTTGCTCGAGCTGGCCGTTGTCGTTGAATTCACCCAAATGCGTATCACCAAAAAAAACGATTTTAAGGGGGGCCTCAAGTCTGCTGCTGACCAGTTTTTCCCGATTAACCATTAAGAGATTGGGTTCTATATATCGGGCATAAGGATAGCAGCCCACCAAAAGGGAGGCTAAGGTAATGGTTGTGATCAGTAAGAATTTTCCAAATTTCATCGTGACTCCTTTCGGCTCTCTGCATTATAACCCGCAAGCTTTAAAGGGTCTTTAATAATCAGGAAAAATTCTGAGAATGGCTCAGAATGGCACGGCCATTAAAATGGGGATTTTAGAAAAAAGGGGTTGACAACAAAGTACTTCGGATGTAGAATTAAATTAATTCGAAGGATGAAGTATCTTACACGTATAATAAAGGAACAGCAAAATGGAAAATCGTCTTAATGGGAATCTGGAAGCATTGATATTTGAATACCTGGACAAAATAAAATATCTTTTGTCGCCGGAGATCTGGGGCAATGAAATTTTTAATTGTTCGAAAAATGAGGTGTTTGTACTGATGCTTTTGTATCGACGAAGTGATGTGAATATGACCCAGATCGCTGACTATCTCAGTGTGCCACTGAATACGGCCACAGGGATTGTGGCCCGGATGGAAAAACGGGAGGTCGTCCTTCGCGAAAGAAGCTCAGAAGATAAACGGGTGGTCACCATTAAACTGACCGAAGTCGGCCGAGCATCAATCCAAAATATCCTCACGGAGATGATCCGTTTCGGACAATTGATAATGGATAGCTTCACTTCCGAGGAAGTCAATCTGGTATTCAAACTGGTGGATAAGGTCATTGATACCATCAACCAAGATACCGGCGCGACCGTCGAAACACAAACCAGTTCAAAAATCAGAAAAATCATCATTGAATAAAACGGCTGCCTCCGGGCAGCATCTTTTCAGCTGAATACTTCGAACAACGAACTATTCGAAAAAGGAATTAAAATAGCAGGAGGAAACTTATGAAGAGGATATTGATCTTTACCGGCAAAGGTGGGGTGGGAAAAACCAGTGTAGCGGCAGCCCATGCCCTTAAATCAGCTCAGCAAGGCCAAAAGACGCTGATCGTCAGTACGGATATGGCCCATAATCTGGGGGATCTCTTTAATCATCCAATTGGCAAAGAAGCGGTTACAGTGGCTGACAATCTTGATGTTCTGGAAATCGATCCCAATTATGTGATGGAAACGGATTTTAAAAACCTGATGCAGGCCTTTAAGAACATGATCGGCTCAATTAATCCGGATGGTGCAGAAATGGATGAGTTTACGATGATGCCAGGGATGGATGAGCTGTTCGCCTTACTTAAAATTCAGGAATTATACAATGACAGCGACTATCAGCGGATTATTGTGGACTGCGCCCCGACCGGAGAGACCCTGTCGCTGCTTAAATTCCCGGAGCTGATGTGCTGGTATATGGATAAATTCTTTCCTGTCGGCAAGGTGGCAGTACGGATTCTGTCGCCGGTTTCAAAATCATTATTTAAGATTCAATTGCCTGACCGTCATGCCATGAGTGATATTGAAACCCTCTATGTGAAGTTGATTGAGCTCCAGGAGTTGTTAAAAAATAAGGACGTATCCTCGGTCCGCTTGGTGACCATTCCGGAAAAAATGGTGGTGGCAGAAACCAAACGGAATTATATGTACATGAAGCTCTATAACTACAACGTCGATGGCATTTTTATCAACCGGATCTTGCCCCGGGAAATCGAAAATCCCTTTTTTGCAAAATGGATTACCATTCAGAAAAAGTACATTGCTGAAATTGAAGCCTGTTTTGATCAAATTCCCAAATATTATATTCCCTGGTACGACACTGATTTGCTGGGCCTGGATGCCATCAACCGGATCTGTACCGAGGTCTTCACCGACAGTTGCGACTTATTTGCGATCAAAGCGGATATTGCGGGTGAAAAATATGCGCAGACTGCGACGGGTTATGAACTGAAACTTTTCTTACCGAATATTACCAAAGATGCGGTGGCCGTTAATCTGGCCGGGTCGGATGTGATTGTCAAAATTGGTAATTACAAGCGGAATATTCCACTACCCAATAGCCTTAGAGGAATGACTGTCAGTTCGGCAAAATTTGACCAGAGTACCCTGGTCATTGCCTTTCAATAGATCATTGATAAATGCAAAACAGCCGTGAGCTTTGGGCCCAGTTTCGCACGAAACAATT